>CALGLS010000526.1 GCA_937959375.1 uncultured Saprospiraceae bacterium | reverse complement strand
TAAAACGTTTTCAAATCACTGTTCCTTTCGAATATACTCCACGGGGACATTATCAACCAACCAAACACCATTTTCAGATTTATAAAAATCGAATTCATTGGCATGCATCGCAGCAGCATCAATGATGAGAATCACTGGTTTACCATGGCGGCTTCCGACCTTATGCGCCGTATTCCGATCTGCTGACAAATGCACGTGATGCCGCTTCCGCTTTTTAAGTCCTTCGCGGAGGATGGAATCCATAAACCGTTCAGCAGTTCCATGGTACAGACTTGCAGGAGGTACTATTGGATCGTAAGCCAAATCAACTTTAATACTGTGCCCCTGATTCGCTCGAATGAATTGACCGTCTTTGCTAAATGCAAAACGTTGCTTATCACAAGCTTCCACTACTTGGTCAAGAATCGCAGGAGTTACCGTTATTCTATTTGCTTTTGCAAAGCCAGTGAGTACTGCTTCGACCTTAACCCAGCCATTGACATCCGGTTCCAATTCAAACAACTCAGGGCGATGTCTAAGCACCAATGAAAGTGTTTTACTAATTTTCTTTCTTTCCTCATCTGTAACTTTCGGTAAAGCATCCAATATTTCTTGACAGGTACCAATCGCTTTCGCGAAAAGCTGACCATTGCCCTTTTCCATCGCTGGTAAAAAGTCCATGACTTCTTCTACATAAACTTTCGCAAAAGAGGGATCATGCTCGGCAATGCTTGGAGCGTTGTCCAATACATCTGCGCACTTCACGGTTGCGGAGCAGGACTTGATGTGTACCAATCGCTGTGCTTCTAATTTTTTTCGTTGTCTACGAGTTAGATGTGCATGCACGTCTTTAGTGTAGCGATCTGTCAGTTCCCAAGTGTAGCGAATAATTCGATCTATAGCTACTTGGTCGTAACCAATTAGCATTAATTTTTCTCTAAGTAAGTCTTCAGAACAATCAGTATCTTCAAAAAGATCGTGGCATAAAGCGGTGGCAGGTAAGACAGGATCGTCGCTATATTCTTTTACGGTAGATGCGACTTTTATGAGGTGAACGACGTAGTAGTCGCCCGTGTATTTTCGTTTTTGCTCACCATGTTGTTGATGAGCGAATGTGGTAAGTTCTTTCTCCCGCTCATCAAAAGAATGGGGTATTACATTTTCTAGTTTAAAGGTTTTCATATTGGTAAGAATGTTCTCTAAGGTAATAAAGTTCCCTCGCTTATCAAATTTTATCCCATCTCTTTACCTAGAACTTATTCACTAGAACGCTTTTTAACAGTAGAAAATCAAACAGAAACAACATCTTCCCCCAAGGGAAAATCCACATGTTTTTTCATACTACCATCATACTTGAAGTGCTCCCAGTTTTCTGGTCCATATCGCAAACGATCCGCAATCAAAAACCAAACGGTCGCATTATTTGCCAAGCCCATATGACTGCCGCGCACCTCTACATTCTGATGCCAATCATCTTCTTTCTTTTCTTTACAAATCTTCCAAGAGACCACACCATCTTCTTTTGTATACAAGGCCGTGGTCGGAACAGGAGCAGGATTCTCTAAACCATCCAACCATTCTGAGTCGAGTTCTTCCACTTGTTTTCCCTTCAGGAGGTTGAATAACCAAGTTGCATTATTTGGTTCAGTGATTCCTGCAAAAGGAGAACCTAGTGTAATAACTTGTCGAATCTTATCCGATCTATTTTTTGCAATTTCTCTTGCGTAAACACCGCCCAATGACCATCCTATCAGGGTCACTTTTACATGATGCTTCGCATAAATTTTATCCACCAATTCCATCAAAACGTTTACCTCCTCTAAATCTGCGTAGTTTCTTCCAAGTCCCCAATCATAAGAAATATAACCTAAACGTTTGATAAACTTTCGTAAACGACGTGTTGAGGTATTAGATCCCATAAAACCAGGAATCACTAAAACAGGGTGCCCATCACCTTTTTTATAACGCTTAAAAGCTCTATAGAATTCAGTCGTTTTTTTAAACTCACCAAAGGCACGAAAGGCCTCTGAGAGATGCATCAGCAAAGGGGGCCTTTTAATGGTTTGAGTTTGATTCTTTTCTTTCATAATCGTCTTTTTCAGGAATCGAACATAAGCTATATTCCCACAAAAAAATAAGGAAGCAAGTAAACACTCGCTCCCTTATTAAGAGATTTTTTATTACCAGCGTTTACAAATTTACGTAAGTAAACAATTCCTATTTTATCTTTCTTATTCCGACTCTCCTTTTAAGAGTGTCTTTTAAGAATGCTTATTAGTTTTTGCTAAAAAGCTTAACGAAACGACCAGCGTTTGAGATCAATTGTCCCTTTACAGTTTCCAATGTATCAAAAACAAGATCTTGCTGCTTGTCAGCTAACTTAAGGCTACCTTTGATAGCTTTGTTAGTGATTGCTTGCCACTTTGCACCATTTTCTAATGCGCCACCTACCAACTCTTCAGCAGTCTTCAACGTGTAATCGTTTACGCTCTTAGAAGCTTTCTTGATATTCTTAAGTGTAACAACTTCAGCTACAACGTTAGCCGTTTTCTTAACACGCTTAGTTGCCATTTCCTGAATTTGCTCGCTATTTTCCATGATGTCATTTGCTACTTCTGCTGCAGTTTCCATCACCTGACGGTTTACGTTTTTAGCAGTGCTTTTAATCTTGTAGTAGTTGTCCATCAAGTCAGTAGTTTCTACTTTCTTTGTTGCTTTTACGTTTACTTTCTTAGCTGCTTTGTTCACTTTCTTAGTTACTTTCTTTGCCGTTTTTTTTGCTATTTTCTTAGTTGCCATGATATTTTTATTTAGATTTTTTCTTTAATGATTTTTAAAAACTAGTTCAGTTTCTGAAAGAATTATTTCTTAGTCTTTACACCACCTTTCAATTCTTTTTGAAGCGTCGTTAGTTTATCCCAGTTTCCCTTAGCAGCTAGTTTAGCTTGTGTACGCCAAGTTTTAGGGTTGTGCATCTTGTAACGAGGACCTGCGTTGTCAAGGATTGTTCTCAAAGTTTTTACATCAACTGCACCTAACATCTTAAACGATCGGATACCTGCATTGTTCAATAGTTCTTCAATCTTTGGTCCGATACCTTCGATCTTTGTTAGGTTATCAGTAGCAGTTACTTTTTTAGTCGTTGCTTTTTTAGCAGCTACTTTCTTAGTTGTTTTCTTTGCCGTTACTTTTTTAGGAGCTGCCTTTTTAGTTACAACTTTCTTCGCTACTGCTTTTTTCTTAGCAGTTACTTTCTTTGCTTTTTTAGCTACAGCTTTTGTAGTCTTTACAACTTCATCAGTCTTAGGAGTTGCTACCGCTTTAGCTGCTTTTTTTGCTTTAGCAGGAGCGCCTTTCATTACTTTTGAAATGGTAGCTGTTGCCATTTCGATAGCAGCGTTAGAAGTATTTTTGATTGCTTTTACTTTTGCCGCATATGGCTTAGTTACATCTTCTACTACGTCTTCTACTGCATCTACTACATCTTCCACTGCACCTTCAACTGCCTTCATGAAAGAAGGAGCTTTGATACCGAATAATTTTCTCAAACGAACATTTCCTTTAAGGTATTGATCTCTTGCAATTTCGAGTGTATCTAACACCATGTCTTGTTGCTTACCGAACAATACAGTACCTTCCTTTAAGGACTTAGCCATCAACTTCTGCCAACGCTCACCAGTTACTAGTGAACCGTCTACCAATGTTTCAGATACAACAATCGCAGTGTCTGCCACCTGCTTAACCTGATCTTTAA
The DNA here is from genome assembly GCA_937959375.1 of uncultured Saprospiraceae bacterium. Taxonomy (GTDB): domain Bacteria; phylum Bacteroidota; class Bacteroidia; order Chitinophagales; family Saprospiraceae; genus CALGLS01. The sequence goes on along the minus strand of CALGLS010000526.1, from coordinate 7,715 downwards.
TGCTATCAGCTGTCTTTTGAATCGTGCTAATTTTTTTAGTCGCCATTTCTGAGTATTTATAATTTTAAAGTTATTTCAAATAATTATAGTGCAAATATAGAATGAGGGAGTTACAGGCGAGTTACAGATGAGTTACAGGTGCAGAATTAAAGAGGCTAAAATGGCTTTTATCAGCCAAAACCCTTCACCATTTTCAACATAAACAACTGAATAATAGTTATTTACACTAAAAACCGTCAAATTGAAAAATATTTTAATGATTTCGATTATTCTTTATGATTGCTTGAATTAATTCAAAAAACCATCAATCAACATAACCTTCAAGCTGTACCTAATCTTCTACTTCTAGCCTTAAATAGTTCGTCCTCATCTCCCATTTTGGATGATAATATCTTTCCCCTGAAAGTTAGTCACAAAAGAAAAACATACATTTTTTGTTTATGTAATAAATCATAACCTAGACTTCATAAGCATTAACATGGATACCAGCAAAACCAAGCGAATTGCATGACTAAATTTGAAATGATCTTCCTCTTGCTATCAAATAGATATTAAAAAATATTAAAATTTCTATTGAAAATAGTCTTGAAAAACGCCCCCAGAAACAAGTCACAAAATCAAATAAATTTCAATCACTCTAGGCCCAACTGGCTCATTCTTTGTTTTTGACAAAGCAACTACAAACTATTTTCAACATAACCATAATTCAAAGAAAGCACCAGCTAACTTTGAATTCTAAATCACCTATTACATGACCAGAAAATCGCCTATCAACAAGGCTGATGCTAAGCTTCAGCAAACCTCTTCATTACAAAAATTTCAGTTCTCTTTTCTTTTTATTTTATTTTCTCTATTCTTGACTACAGCTTCCTTCGCTCAGGATTGCGCTGTATCAGAAGGATGTATTGACTTCCTATTAGAAAGTAGAACGGATAATGCCGACGGAACAACTACTTATTGTTTTCATATTACCAATACTTGTAAATGGGCATTAAGTAATATCGCTTTTAGTGTGCCAGAAGCAGCAACAAGTCCTGCTGACAATTCAACTTACCAATCAGCGGGTGGAATAAACTACAATATTGAAAACACGACTAACAATCCTTTTTACAGTATTAAATTTGAGACACTTGGCCAGGGTATAAAAAAAGGAGAAAGTGATATCTTCTGCTTTGACCTTTATACTGACTTAAACTACAACTCTTTTGACATTCAAGCAAAAGCAGCCAATAAAAGATACAATGTAACGATGGATTTTGATGCTTGCTTTGATGCTGGTCCGTCTTGTGATGACTTACCAATAATTGATGCTGGTCTAATCGGTGTTATCGATCCTTCAAGTGGTAAAATCGGGTACGAAGTTTCTGTTGACGAGGAAACACCTATTGTTATTTTAGACGAACTTTCTCCAGAAGGAGGTAGTGATGACCTGGAAACCATTTGGATAAAATGTAGTGCTGAAAATTGTGCAAAAAACGTAGGTGACTTAGAAGGTCTGGACTTACAACAAATCTATACTGATTATCTTTCAAATCTTGATGCTCCGGGTATCGCAGGTACTTGTTGGGAATTCATTAGTGATGAAGATTCAGACGACCTTTCTCTAACATTAGATGAAGGACTAACAGAAACAACTTGCTTCCTTCGCTATACAAGAAGCACAGGTTGCAACGATTTTACGATGAGTTCTTTAGTGAAAATTAATGTCAAATCAGTCAATCCTTATAGCGATTCGAATGAAGACTTTTCCGCAAAAATTGACTTCACTACTTATCCAAACCCAGCTAGTGATCAGGTGACTATTTTAATGGACGCAAAATTTGCTGGCATGAAAGGTCAACTTTTCGTAAGCGACTTAGTAGGAAAAACAATGATCACCACTAATATTGAAGTGGAAGCTAATACACCGATTCGATTGAATACAAATTTATTAGGAAGAGGAATATACAACCTATATATCAACTTCGAAGATGGAGAAAAAAGTGGCGTTAAGAAATTACTGATTAATAAGTAGGTAATAAATTCTGATCTATCAAACAATAAAAACCCGAAGTTTACATCAACGTAAACTTCGGTTTTTTTATTTTCCTTTAATCTTCCGAAGCAAAGCTTGAGTCTCAGGCAAAGGCTCAATGCCAAATTCTTTATCCAATACTTTTTCGCATTGCTGTTAAGTCTTGATAGCCTGTGGACGGTTTCCTTTTTGGAAGTAGGCCTCCATCTGAATTCGATAAGCATCCTCCCAAGCAGCATCAATTAATAAGGCTTGTTGCGCTATGCGAATACTTTCCATTGGATTTTCGGAGATGAGTAATTCACCAAGCGTAATCATTGCTCCTAAAATAAGGACCTGTATGCGCTCTCGTTCTTCACTACTCCAATCTTCATATAATCGACTGGGCAAATAAACACCATGATGCAAATCAATCGCTTCACGATAAGCCTCTTCTGCCAGTTTTGGATCTTCAATAAGTGCTTGATTTCCCAGTGCAACATACTGTTCGAGCGCATCTACATCAATCCAAACTTCTTCCAAATTAAGTTGATAAGTGAGTCCTTGACGGAGAATAAAACGCGCCTCTGTACGACTCGGACGATCTGGTTCTAATGCTTTATTAACACCATGTAGTGATACCTTAAAATTTTGCTGTCCTGCTTTTCCATCCAAATTTTCCCATACCCGATCAATGATCTGTTCTTTGTGCAAACCACGTCGATGCCTCGCTGTTACCAAAAACTGAAAGAGCTGTGAAGTTGTATCACGCCCCCACTCCTTCGAACTTATCTTGGTATCCGCCCGCCAAACTTTAAACGCCCCAAGGGTCTGAACCCGAATGAGTGCCGTTTCCTTTTTAGCGTTAAGCTCCAATAATTGATCTTGGATGGATTTGGTCATTTTTAATTGTTGTTTGGTGGAAGACGGGAGACCGAAGTCCGAAGTCTGAAGTTCTCTTCTAACGTGTTATTTACGATAGCGGGAAACTTCGGACTTCGGACTTCCGACTTCCGTCTCCCCCCTACTTCTTCTTAGAAAGCTTATCCACTTTTTTATTCAGTTTAGAAATTTCATCTGACATCTTTGACATCATTTCCATGAGCTCCTTATTATCTGATTTAGACGAGGCCATCCATGAGTCAAGATCTAGCTTGTCGCCAAATTCGTTTTTGAGTTGGCTCAACTGATCTTGAATTTGGTCTTGAAATTGAGCGACTTGTTTTTTAGGATCTTTGATTGTATCAAGTACAATTTTAGGAGCAGTGGAAGCCATTTTTTTCCAAAGGTCAAAACTCTTAGAGAGAATTCCTTGTTGTTCTTCTGGTGTTTTGTCCCCCATCGCCTGTATGGTCAGTTCCGCCAATTTGCCTTGAATGAATTTAACCACTTCATCAAATTCTGAGAAACGTTGTTCGTCTCCACCTTGAACGTGACGGATATTACCTCGCCATTGCACCTGGGGCTCACCAGAGTCGGAATGGAATATTTTTTGCGTAAAGCGCAATACGAATGATGCTGTTTCATCTTTTTTGACCGCCATGATATATCTTTTTTGGTTTTATCGAATTCCAGTAATTGAACCCAACGAAAAAATAAAAACAACACTTCTCTTTGGTCGCTTTTGATTTCATTTTAACGCTGGTCACTGAACTTGTTCTAAAACGTTTTTTGAGTTCTATTACTAATTCATCCAAATGTAAATAAAAATATGATAGCCTCCTACCGACAAAGATTTAAAAGACAATTTTACCTTAGTCAAAAATATCCGTGATCTTTTATTTTCATTTTAATGAAAAACTACTTTATACTTATCAAGAATAGTGTTACTTTAGTTTTCAGGAGCAACAAATACTAGTCGTGCATATGCTTATGGCTAGACCTTTTATAGAAAACCCGTTCAATAGAGAACATACATATGAAATCAATCTCAGGCTTAGATGCCGCATTTTTATACGCAGAAACGCCTACAAGTCCGATGCACATCGGATCAGTAGCCGTCATTGAAGGTTCACTCGAATTTGATACTTTCCGATCTATCATACATTCTCGACTACACCATATACCCAAACTGCGACAGCGCTTAGTATATGTTCCTTTCAGTATTGACTATCCCTATTGGGTTGACGATCCGAATTTTGATATTGACATGCACCTTTATCATATCGCACTACCAAAGCCAGGCGGATGGAAGGAACTGAGAAAAATTGCTTCTACTATTTTTAGTAGCCCGTTGGATCAGTCGCGACCATTGTGGTCTTTCTATTTTGTAGAAGGTTTAGATAATGTTCCTCAGGTTCCGAAAGGGTCTGTTGCCGTTATTTCAAAAATACATCACGTTGCCATTGATGGTGTAGGTGGAGCTGGTATGTTGAGTTTGATTTTTGATTTTACAGATGAGCGTAAAGAAATTCCTGCACCAAAACCATATAGTCCTGCACCATTGCCCAACGAGCTTTCTATGATTATGAAAAGTACGATGAGCTTTGCGCAAAACCCTTTAAAGTTCCCTAAACTTGTTTCTTCCGCACTGAGCTCTTCACTAAAAGCAGGAATGCTAACAAGAGTACAACATTCAGAATTACCAACGGCTCCATTCTCAGCCCCTCCCACTCCGCTCAACGGAATTATTTCCGCCAAGCGAAAATGGAACACTGCCATTCTTTCTTTAGATCGAATCAAGGCGCTAAAAACTACAATGGGTACTACAATGAATGATGTTATGCTAGCCATTTGTGCCGGAGCATTACGGAAGTATTTGGCAGAAAAGGATAAGCTTCCGCTAAAACCATTGGTAGCGATGGTTCCTATTTCGACAAGAACAGAAGCGGACGAAAATAGTACTGACAATCAAATTTCATCTATGTTGGTTCAACTAGCGACCAACATTGAAGATCCGATTGAACGTCTTGAAGTTATTCACGAAAATACGATTCGCGGTAAAACTTATCAAGGTGCTGTGGGCGCAAAAACTTTAGCTAATATGGCGGAGATGGTTCCATTTGGTGTTGCCAACCAAGCAGCTCGTTTGTATTCTCGTTATAAAATAGCGGAGATGCACAATCCTGTTTTTAATGTTACGATTACCAATGTACCGGGTCCACAATTTCCGCTTTACCTGCATGGCAATAAATTATTGTCGGTTATGGGAATGGCTCCAATTATTGATGGAATGGGATTGATCATTACCATTTTGAGTTACGATGGATTAGTGACAGTAAGTCCTACCTCTGATGCGAAGACGATGCCTGATATTGATGTTTTCACTCGTTACATCCGTGAGTCTGCTAACTCATTAGAAGCTGCTATTCTAAAACACGGTAAACGAAAAAAGAAAGCGGTAAAGAAAAAAGCTGTGAAGAAGATGGAATCGGAAGCGATGTTCAAACATGTCAAAAAACATTTAAAATCTAACGCGAAATTTATCAAACCGAATAATGGTTTATTCCAATTTCATGTAACGGATGGTGACCTTACGGAAAACTGGAAAATTGATTTGAATAAATCACCTGGCACGGTAGTTAAAGGAAAAGCAAAAGACCCTGATGCTACTTTCACGATTAGCGATGAACATTTGATGCGTGTGGCGCGTGGGAAGTTGAATTTGCAAACTGCTTTTATTCAAGGACGCTTGAGCATTGAGGGAGATACTACTCGAGCTATGAAGTTGGGAACTATTTTGTCTAAGATTCCTAATCTATAAATCTTAGAGTGTAAAACCGCAAAACAATAAATGTAAAAATCTCCAAACATCATGACTCAAGTGAGGCATTAATGTAAGTGGATAACTTTTACATCCAGCCTGGCGGCTCGACAGGTTTGAAATTTTGCGGTTTTACATTTTACATTTAGTCCCTATCCCGGCTCCGCTTCCGAACCACTTCTACGACGAAGCAATCCTTTGAAAGCATCCATAACCGTATTCCCGTCTTGAATAACTTTGTACACCTCAGCCGTAATCGGCATCTCCACGTTATACTCTTTTGCAAGTTCCATTACGACTCCACAGGTTTTCACCCCTTCGGCAACCATTGACATTTCTTCTATAATTTCATCGAGTGAACGACCTTGTCCGAGTTGAAAACCAACGTGACGATTTCGGCTAAGACCGGAGATACAAGTTGCCACTAAATCACCCATTCCTGCCAGTCCAGAAAAGGTGGCGGGCTTTCCTCCCATAGCAACACCTAGTCTTGTTAATTCAGCCAGTCCTCGGGTAATGACGGCGGCACGGGTATTATCTCCAGCACCGGCGCCATCTCCCATTCCTGCTGCGATGGCAATTACATTTTTGAGTGCCCCACCAAGTTCACAACCGATGACATCATCATTGGTATAAACTCTGAAGAGGCCTGTTCTGAAAACTTTTTGAAGAGAGATTGCGATGTTGTCATCCACCATTGCGATAACGCTAGCTGCTGCTTGTCCTGCTAAAATTTCGCGGGCTAAGTTTGGGCCAGTAAGCACGCCAGCGGGATGACCCGGCATAACCGTTTCTATGATTTCGGTCATCCGCATTTTGGTGCCTAACTCTAATCCTTTTGACAAAGAAACGATTGGCACCCAAGGTCGAATGAATGGTTTTGCATTTTCCAACACACCACGAAAAACTTGAGAAGGCACTCCCATTACAATTAGATCGGCATCTTTAACCGCTTCTTCAATTGAGTTGGTTGCGCGAAGTGAGGGTGTCAATTTCGATCCAGGTAAATATTTTTCATTACGATGATTGCTATTAATATCATCGACTGTCGATTGACTTCTGGCCCACATCGTAGTGGGTGTGTTGGAGGCCATGAGTGAGGCGACCGTGGTGCCCCAAGAGCCTCCACCTAGTAGAGCGGCTTTTAGTTTCATTGGTTAATTTTGTAAAGCTAGCTCACAAAGTTTGTCATTTTCAATTCACTTATACTGACGAACTTTGTGAGATCTAATTTATTTTCTAGCTTTCTTTTTTACTGTAGATTTTGGTTTTGCAACGGACCTTACCTTTGTCCTTGGTTTTGCTTTCGGCTTCGCCTTTGTTGCAACTTTAGTAGTTTTTGGTTTTGCTTTTGTTGTCGATTTTGGTTTAGCAACGGACTTCACCTTCACCTTTGCCCTTGGCTTAGCTTTCGCCTTAGTCTTTGTTGTAGCTTTAGTAGTTTTTGGTTTTGGTTTTGCTGTCGATTTAGATTTTAGTTTTGCGATCGGCTTCGCCTTTGACTTGGTCGCTGGCTTAGCTATTTTCTTCGCTGTTGTTTTAGGTTTTGACTTTAGCGTTGCCTTCGTTTTTGCTTTGGGTTTTGGTTTGTTTATTTTTTTGGTTGTAACCGCTTTTTTAACTTTTGCTTTAGCCGTAACTTTCGGTTTTCGTTTTTTAGTTGCGTTCACTTCCACCTTTGCTTCTGCTGCTTTTTTCACTTCCTCATTAAATTTAGTTTTCAAGACAGACTCCCCAGTCGTTTCTACATCCATAAGTGGTTGTCCAAGTTGACTTAAAAACAAGTTGCGTACCTCAGCAACGTGTCGATTCAAATCTTTTACATCCCAATCCTTCGTTGGAATTGGAGGAAGCACATTAACTTCTACTGCAGTAGGCCGGAATAGGTTAGATCCGCGAGGCATGACATCGTGGGCATTTTTGATGACAATCGGAACCAGTGGAACACCAGCTTGCATCGCCATGTGAAAAGCACCTTTTTTAAAGGCTCCAAGTTTGTAATCATAGCTACGCGTTCCT
>CALGLS010000525.1 GCA_937959375.1 uncultured Saprospiraceae bacterium | reverse complement strand
CCCACGTCAGCAGGAAGTCTCTCAGCGCAGCGATCTCTCAGTCAAGGCAAAGCCGAAGACGATCCGACAGCGTCAGCGATCTGACAGCCGAAGGCGGTCTCATTACGCAATCTCCAATCGCAACAGTTCCATATCTCGAATTAACAAACGACTACGATTAAAAACCAATATATTTTTACTCTTCAGTTCGTTCAAAACAGTAGTTACCGTCTGTCTAGAAGTAGCCGTAAGGTTTGCGATTTCTTGATGCGTAAAAAACTTACGAACCAACATTTCATATCCTACGCGCTGACCTCTACGCTTAACAAGATTATCTAGAAAATTAATAACTCTACTTCGCGAACTTTTGAATACCATTGATTCTACTCGTGCCTCCATGTCTATCAATCGTGATCCTAATAATTGAATGATTAGTTGGTTCAATATATTTTGATCTGGAAGTAATGAAAGCATTTCTTCTTTTGTCAATAGATAAACCTCAGTATCTTCCATAGCGATTGCATAATCATTTGGAGTGCCCTGACCTATGAATGAAAGAGCGCCAAATATTTCTCCTTTTGCAACCACTCTTTTAATAATCTCACGATCATCACCGCTAGAAGATCCAACTTTTACACGTCCCTCTTTTACTATGTAAATATGATTGGTTCGATTAAGCGGTAGATAAATCGCATCATTTTTTTGAAACGACTTTGTTTTCAATGCTGTGAGTTCTTTGTTCATCATTCGTAGGTTGATGATATTAACAAAGTTGATCGGGTTATTAAGGTGCATATTCAAATCAGCTGTCATGGTATTTTAAATTTTAAGTGTTAAAAATGGGGTAAGGAGCAGAAAACTAAAGCTGGGATAGTCTTTTATGCTTTGGTTTTGAACTTTAGTTTCCCAAATCCTACGCTACAAAGATAAGCTGAGAGTATAACAGAAGTATCACAGTTGATTAGCATTTCTGTGTCAGGGGAGCGAGGGGAGACGGAAGACGGAAGTCCGAAGTTTCCCTCAAACGTAACCTGCTTTTATATTCTCTTAGTTTGTAATCTCAATCTCAATTCGAATCTCAGGTCCAATACTACATTAAGCGCGATCGAGGGAAACTTCCGTCTTCGGACTTCGGTCTTTTATCAGCAAGCGGATAAAAAAAACCTCCCGCAGCCAAGGCCACGAGAGGAATTTGTTGTAGTGAGAATTTTACATTCTCGTATGTTCAGAGATTCAAAACTTTTTATGGCGGGAAACATGGGTATCCCGACTTCATTACTTGACTAAGATCATTTTGCCATTAGCCGTTTCTGCGGAAGAGCTCAATTCATAGTAATAAATACCTGCTGCTGGTAAATCCGCAGCCTCTATCACAATTTCTTGGTAACCGATCTCAAACATCTGGCGCTGCTTAAAACAAGATTTACCAGTAGCATCAAATATTTCAAATGCTACCAAGTCAGTTTTTGGCATTTTAAATGAAATGATTGTCTGATCCTTAAACGGATTTGGACGGTTCTGATAAAGTTCAATGGTGTTTATTTCATTGGTGACTTCCTCAAAAATAATTTCATTAAATCGTAGTTCAACTGAACGACGTGTTACATCACTATAAGCTTCGGCCTTGGTGTAATCAGAAGTAAGACTTACTAGGCGATTCAATGGCGCATCCACCTTAGCTTCAAACTGAAGCGTAAATAATACTTCACTATCCGCAAAACTTTGATCTGCTAAATCAAACCAACTACAAGTCAACATCCCTTTGTCAAGTAATGCCTGTCCAAAGTCGTCTTCTGATAGTCCGGATAAAACACCTGATTTGAAACCATGGTAAGCTAAAGCCTCGGTAGCAAAGTTTAGTGTGAATTGGAAGCCATTAATTTGTGAGAAGTCTTTGGCAGTAAATTCTATTTCTACTAGTTCTCCTGCCTTTGTCATTTGATCGACTGTCTCAAAATGTAGTGCACTAGTTCGCGTATCTGCTAAGTCACCTAAATTTGTAGTTACAGTACCATTGACATCTCCAATTTTTACTCCAACGAAGTTGATCAGGTTTTCGCCACTGTACAAATCATTAATTGCATATTGTTCTGGGAACACCGTACTGAATGGATTTTGTGGATCAGGGAAAACAAAATTTGCATCGACAAAACGCCACGATGTGTTATTCGCAAAATCCATGTCAATTCCTAAAATCAATCGTTTTAGTTGAACAATGTCAAATGTTGTAATCAAGCCATTGTTATCTATATCTGCAGCAATCATTTTGTACGGTGAATCCAATAGTTGCAATTCCAAAAGATGTTTACTAATTAAAACCAAATCATAAGTACTCACACCATTGAGTGGATTGCTATCTAGTTCTGGGCTTACTGTATAGTTGCTGTTTGTTGGTAGCCCCATAAACTGATAGTATCCAGCGCTGTCTGTAGTCGTACTAGCTGAAAGGCCACCAGTTAAATTAACCGTTACGTCTTCAATGTTCTGACTGTTTTCCGTGTAAGTCATACCTGTTATAAACGAAGCCGCTGGCGGCGTAGGACCACATGGATTCGGATTTTCGTTCGGTGGATTTACGATAGTAAAAGGAGAAACAATAGTGAAGTTGCCCCAGCAGTCAATAACAATTATTGGAGTTATTACCCCTGAAGGTAAAAAGTCAGTATCATCACAATCCCAAAATAATTCGTCTGCAAAACTGCCGTCTGGAAGATAGAAATGAACTTCAGGATCGGCGCAGCAATCATCTAAAAAGAAAATATACTGATCGGGTGTAGTGGAAGAAGCATATTCTCCTGTTACGAAATCAAATGCCAAGGTCGTTGTAACAGGAAATGCAGAAAACGAAGGAGCTACATTGTCTATCACAATTTCAGTAGAACTACAAGTCGAAGTATTTCCACATTCATCAGTCGCTGTAAAAACAAAAAGTGTAACTCCAACTTCAAACGAGTCTGATAGTGTAGCGTTTGGTAACATGTTGGTTATGGTTCCTGAAGAATCAATGACTCCATCAGGACCATTCAATCCGTAATCCATTGTCCATGTAATCGTAATGTCTTCTACAGCAGTACAATTGTCTGTCGCATGTACCTGAATGAAATCTTTTACTTTACAATAAATAGGTGGAACAAATTCACCTAAAAACCTAAAGGTCGTATCCACTGGACAAACAATGGTTGGTGGAATATTGTCTTCCACTGTAATCGTCTGTACTGCAACACTATTGTTACCACAGTCATCCACTGATTCCCAAGTTCTCGTTATTTCATAACTATTGGTACAAGTAGGTTCAGATGTTTCTGTAAAAGTAACGGATACATCTTCATCGCAATTGTCAACCGCTGTAACAGTAGGTACAGTTGGTACGGCCTCACAGTCAACCGTAATATCAGCCGGCACTCCAGTTAAAACAGGACCTTGTGAATCAATCACTGTAATGGTTTGTGTGGCAGATATGAAATTATCGCAAGCATCAAGTGCTGACCAAGTACGAACGATGGTAAGCGAATTTGGACAATCACCTGGATTGGAAATTTCACTAAAAGTCATCGATGGACTCATGTCGCAATTGTCTGTTATGACTACATTAGGAGGATCTGGAATAGCATCGCATTCTACCGTCATATCTGTAGGTACACCACTTAAAACCGGTGCGGTGTTGTCTGTTACAGTTATTACTTGGGTACCAATATCTGTGTTGCCACAATCATCAGTCGCTGTCCAAGTTCGTGTGAGGATATAAGTGTTCGGACAAATTCCAGCTTCAGTACTTTCTGATAAGGTAACTTCTACATCAGAATCGCAAGCATCGGTTGCAGTAACTGTTGGTGCAGGAATTAGGTCGCATTCAATCGTTACATCAGCAGGCACATCTACTAGCGTTGGAGGAGTATTGTCGGTTACATTTATCGTTTGGACTTGTACGATGTTGTTGCCACAATTGTCAGTCGCAGTCCATGTTCTCACTATAGTGAAAATGCCATTGTTGCAAGAGCCAGAGTTATTGATTTCTTCAAACACAAGATCTACATCGTCGTCACAATTGTCGGTCGGATTCGGCGTTACTGGAGCAGGAATGTTTTCACAAGTCACACTTATAACAGGAATGATTGGTTCAATAAATGGTGTTGTCATGTCTTCCACATCTAATGTCTGTGTATGTACCGCGGTGTTGCCACAGTCATCAGTAGCTGTCCAAGTTCTAATTAAAGTAAATGTATTTTCACACATCCCCGGAGTTGAGCCTTCTACAAAAGTAACAACAACGTCAGTATCGCAATTATCACTAGCAGTAAGTTCTGCTGGAGGAGGAACCATGTCGCATTCGATCTCCATACTCATAGGTAGTTCAGAAAATACTGGCGCTTCTTCATCAATGGTTGTAATAATTTGTGAGACGGATTTGCTGTTGCCACAATTATCAGTTGCTGTCCATATGCGCACAATGCCAAACTCTGCCGTACATCCACCTGCGTTCGTAATTTCTTCAAAGGTAATCGTAACATCATCATCACAATTATCTGTAGCAATTAACGTAGTTACATCAGGAATTTCATCGCAAGAAACAGTTATGCTCAGCGGTATGCTGGTAAATATTGGATCGGTGTTGTCATCAATTGTGATGATTTGTGTTTCGGTTGTTTGGTTGTTGCAAAAATCAGTTGCTGTCCAAGTTCGTGTAATGATGGTGCTGTTCGGACAATCGCCAGGAGCGGAAGTCTCTTCGAAGCTTAGGTTAACATTGTTATCACAATCATCAGTAGCTGTTGGATTTGCCGGATTTGGAATGGCCTCGTCACATTCTAATGTGAGGTCGTTGGGTACACCTGCTATGGTTGGTGCTGTCGTATCAATTAATGTAATGGTTTGAGATTGAGTAATTTGATTACCGCAGCGGTCAGTGACTGTCCAGGTACGTACGATCTCAAAATCGCCAGAACAACCTGCTGTTGGGTCGCCAGTTTGAGTAAAGCTAACGCTTGGGTTTGGATCACAATTGTCGCTTGCTACTGGATTCGCTGGAAGCGGAATATTGCTACACTCAACAGTCAGGTCTGCAGGAACACCACTAAGCGTAGGGTTTGTATTGTCAGAAACATTTATGGTTTGACTAGCTGTGCTTGTGTTGCCACAAAGATCAGTTGCCGTCCAAGTTCGAATAATTGTGTGTGTGTCTTCACAGGTTCCAGGTATAATGTTAGAATCAAGTGTGACGATTGGGCTTGTTGTACAATCATCTGTTGCCGTTGGGTTAACTGGTTCTGGAATATTATCACATTCAACGCTTACATCAGCTGGTACATTCGTAAGAACAGGATCTTCCATATCTACAACTGTGACAACTTGTGAAGCGGTGGAAACGTTTCCACAGTCATCCGTCGCGGTCCAAATTCTTGTGATTGAAAATTCGCTGAAGCAACCGCCTCCTGAGAAACTATCATCAAAAGATATAGTTGGATTTGGATCACAATTATCACTTGCTGTTATATTGCCAGGTAGTGGAATATTGCCGCAACTTGTCGTTACATCTTCAGGCACGTTATTAAGTACTGGTGCAGTGTTATCAGAAACATTTAATGTTTGTGAAGCACTTGAAGTGTTACCACAATTATCACTTGCAACCCAAGTTCTAATAATGCTGTATGACTGATCACAGGGACCAACGATTGTAGTTTCTTCTATTGTTATGGTTGGATTTGGATCACAGTTATCTGTAGCGGAAGGGCTAGCTGCTGCTGGAATATTATCACATGAAACATCTATATTGCTAGGTACTCCTGAAATGATTGGAGCTGTATTGTCTGAAACATTGATGGTTTGCTGAATTGAATTGGTGTTGCCACAATCGTCAGTTGCTGTCCAAACACGTGTAATGGTAAATGTTTCTTCACAAATTCCTGGAGTACTTATTTCGTTTAATGTTACCGTAGGATCAGAACAATTATCGGAAGCAGATACTGTTGGTGCAGCTGGAATATTATCGCATTCTACATTTTCATCTGAAGGAATATTATTAAATGTTGGAGCTGCAGAATCAGTTACTGTAATTACTTGTGATGCGCTTGATTGGTTTCCACAATTGTCTGTTGCAGTCCAAGTACGTGTAAGGATGGTTTCGCAACCAGTGATAACACTAGTTTCTTCAAACACCAAGCTAGGTGAAGTACAATCATCCGTTGCGTTTACATTTGCTGGAGTAGGAACAGCATCACATTCTACGGTCATGTTGGAAGGTACGCCAATAATGACTGGTGCTTGCGTGTCTGTTTCTTCTATTAGCTGTACTTGGCTTAGTGATTCACCAGTACACCAATCCATTACAATCCAAGTTCTTAGTACTTTTCTAACACAAGAATCTTGTAAGAAGAAAACAAGATCAGTACTCCCAAACCCGTATTGATTGCAGTTACCAGAAGTGGTTGGTACACCTGTAATACTCACATCGTTTGCATCGCCGCACTCTGCATTAAGTACATCTGGAGGGAAGTTTACAACTCCGTTTCCTGTACTAATAGAGGTAATGATTTGATTGCAAGATGTTGTTGCACCATAACTATCAGTAAGTGTCCATGTTCTAATAATTTGTCCAATATTACAAGTACCCAATCCGGAAAGATCATCGGTGTAGGATAGGTCGTTAATTCCGCAATTGTCGCTTCCTGTCGCTTCACCTGTAATATTTAGGTCGGTATAATCTTGATCACAGTTGATGGTTACATTAGCAGGACAGGTGAGTGTCATTGGTAAATTGTCTTGTACCAAAACTTCCACCATACAAGTATTCGAAAGTTGGGTACCAGCATCTGTTACTTGAAATTCTATCATAACAGTAGAACCTACATCACAGCAAGAAAAAGGGATGGTCGTATTAAATGCAGTAGCATCATTGCCTGGGCAATTCGGATTGTCCATTCTTCTGGCTAAATATGTGATAGGGCCACAGTTGTCGTAACTTCCATCATCGAATGTACTTGCATTGACTAAAGTTGGTGGCGTGTTCGTAAGACCAACTGTAGTAGATGAAATACAGATAGCAACAGGAGCCACACCGTCAGTGATCGTAGCTGTAGTTGAGCAAGTTGATGTATTGCCGCAGTCATCAGTAGCAGTATAGGTAAAGGTATATACTCCGACTGGTAGGTTGATGGTTTGGTTGGCAGTGACAGGTCCGTTAGGTCCCGTAATTTGAATACTAATATTTGATTCGCTAGAACAATTATCACTTGCAGTAGCAGCAGGGATGGTTATATTTCCAGTACAAGTAGTTGTGTTTGCATTGACTGAAAAGTTACTTGGACAATTAATCGTTGGAGCTGTTTTGTCAAGGACTTTTATAAATTGAGTATCCGTTATACTAGCAGCATTTCCACACCAGCTTGTGTTTACCGTCCATGTTCTTACAATGACAAAACTCCCTTCACAGGTAGGTGTTGGAGGAGTGTCGGTATGGTAAAACCAAAAACCACAGGGACCATTGTTGTCAATTGGTATGCCATCAATTGTAGGAAAACCTGTGTTAGAAGGAGTTGTATCTGGATTTGTACAATCAAGAGAAGGATCTTCAATGTCGTTCTTATCATTTGGAAACACAATGTCAGCGAGTAGTGGGCGCATACGTGAAATAGTTTGCACGCAAGTCGCAGCAATATTACCGCTCGCATCTGTTGCCATCCATGTACGAATGATTTGTTGTACGTAATCGTCAGGATTGCAAGCCAAGTCATTTACCTGATCGGAGTACGTTAGCGTTGGATTGGGATCGCAGCTATCGTTGACAACTGGATAGCCAATGTCATCTGGATGAGCAGAGGCGTTGCAACTGATTTCGATATCATTGCATAAAATGGTTGGTGCTCCATAGTCTTCAATAAAGATGGAACCTTGGCAACCTGCTCCAGTAGCTTGGTCTGTAACCATTACTGTTAGCGATTGGTTGAGGTAGTTTGCGTCAACGATAGGATTGTTTGGAATTAGATTGCCATCTGCATCCATCACTTGAATGAGAATAGGGCCAGTGCAACCTGAGAAATCTCCTTCCAATATTAGGTCTGGGGTTATTTCGGCTGTGCAGTTAATGCCGAGTGACACGTTAAGTCCATTGTTGCATGACAATGAACACTGCGCTGTGCAGTTGCTGATTATGGTTAATAATAGAATAACACAACTTGTAAACCATCTACCTGATTTGGATAGATATAGTTTGACTTTGCTCATAACGTTAAGATTTAAGAGACAATTCGTTAGTAAATAGTAAGCGTAAGTGTTGGTCTATTGCAAGAGGTTGGTATTAAAAAACATTATGAGGTATTGTTACAACGAATGATGCTGTAGCAATTACGCAATGTTTTGTAATGAGAACCCGATCGGCTTAAGGGATAGGTAGTGCTGTGACTACTTATTATTTATGTGCGGTTAGTGGAATGGTATTATTTCGATCTTAGCATTTTCGGCTATGTTATCGTAATACTTTTTGTCAAAACGGCTAATATTCATTGTGGTTGCAGTTTTTCATGTAAAAAGGTCGTATAAGTTATTGAAATATGATTTATTTTACTATGAAAAATGTAATCATCTGTTTATCAGTTGTTTAGTTATTTTTTTATAATTTTTTATTTTCAAACTGGAAGCGATAATGTGATTATGTCAGATAAACTGCGTCAGTTCGATAAGTTGGTGAGGACTTCACAGCAAATTAACCTTCTATTTCGTTTTTGATAAAAGAAGTTGATTGCTATAGAAATAGTGTATCAATAGGTATTTTTGTCTCTAGTTTAACAGGGAAGTTGCTAGTCAGCTTCAGAAATAGGAATAAAACAGCATGCTAAAAATCGGAGTACTGGGCGCAGGCCATTTGGGGACTATTCATTTGAAGTGTATTCAAATGGTTGGGCAGCTAGAGTTGGTGGGATGTTACGATATAGATGAGGAAAAATGTAAGTCGATTGCGGCAAGCTATGGTATTGAGGCATTTGATAGCGCGGAAGCTTTGATAGAAGCAGTAGATATAGTGGATATAGTAACACCTACGGTTAGTCATTTTACCCTAGCAGAAAAAGCAATAAAAAGTGGTAAGCATTTGTTTATAGAGAAGCCACTAACACATACCACAGAAGAAGGCCGTCGATTATTAAAACTTGGTGAAGCTCATCAGGTAAAGATACAGGTAGGTCATGTTGAACGATTTAATCCTGCATTTTTGGCATTAAGTGAACATGATCTTGCGCCGATGTTTATTGAAGCGCATCGCCTGGCAGCGTTTAATCCTCGAGGAACGGATGTATCGGTTATTCTTGATTTGATGATTCATGATATTGATATTGTTTTGAGTATGGTACCCTCGCCCTTGAAAAGTATAAGTGCGAGTGGGGTAGCGGTCGTTAGTGAAACACCGGATATCAGCAATGCACGTTTGGAATTTGAAAATGGTTGTGTTGCTAATTTGACAGCTAGTCGTATTTCGCTTAAACAGATGAGAAAGCTTCGTTTATTTCAAAAGGATGCTTACATCAGTCTCGACTTTTTAGAAAAAGAAGCACAGATTGTTCGGCTCTACGAAAAAGGCGGAGTTGGACTGCCGCCAAGTGATCAATTTTTTGAATTGGAAACAAACAGCGGTGTAAAACTGATTCATGTAGAGATGCCAGAAATAGAAGAGGTGAATGCGATAAAAATGGAATTAGAATCATTTGCCAATAGTATTGAAAAAAATGTAAAACCAGTTGTGGATATATCAGATGGTTTGCGCGCGCTGGAAGTAGCGCATAAAATTATAGAGGAAATTAAAAAAAGAGGGAATTTAACATCCGTGTAAAATATAGTAATTATGAAAAATGTTTTTTTGTTTTTTGGAATTGTGGTAGTGTTGTTAAGTACTTCCTGTGAAGTTATAAACCCCGCTGAAGATATTCCGGCTTATCTGAATATTGAAACGATAGATGTTACCTCTTCGGGAGAAGAAGGAAGCAGTTCCAGTAACATTACAGATGCATGGGTTTATGTAAATAATGAGTTCCTTGGAGCATTTCCTTTACCGGCTAGGATTCCTGTGTTAGAGGAAGGTGAAAAAAGCGTCACGATATTTCCGGGGGTGAAAGTGAATGGTATATCTTCTAGTCGAAATATTTATCCATTCTATCAAGAGTTTGAAGGTGAATTTAATTTTGCACCTACAGAAGATCTCACAATAAATCCAACACTAACATACGGAGAAAACGCAATTTTTCAATTAGTAGAAGATTTTGAAACAACGAATCATTTATTTTTTACTGATTTGGATGGTGATACAGAAACTTTTTTTGAAGGAAATACGGATGCTGGATTTGAAGGGGGTTCGGGAATGGCTACTTTGCGTGAAGATCATTTAACGGTGTCGGCTGCGACAAATTTTATTACGACGTTTCCAGATCCAGTTACGGCATATGTTTCCTTTTTAGAAATGGATTTTAAGACGGATGTGAATTTTAACATTGGGCTACTGGGTTATGATCAGGGTGGAACTCAAATTTATTTTAACTATGAAAGAACAGTGGTTAAAACAGACGAGTGGAAGAAAATTTATTTTGATATGAAAGTTCCTTTGCAGGAAGCTGCACAAACTCCTGGAATTGGTAGTTATCAAATCGTCTTATTTGGCCAGTTAAGTTCAGAAGCATTGGATACGATGCCAGAAGCAAAAATTTATGTTGACAATGTGAAGCTTGTTACATTCTAGCGCGTTTTTTAACAACTACAGTATAATTTTAAAAGAGAGTACAAAACGATTTTGACTTTGAGAACCATGAAACGCAAGCGTAGGATTGATATGTTCGTTTACGGGATGGCCGACTTCATTATGGCGATGTTGGCTTGGGCTTGCTTTTATATTTATAGAAAGCGATTAGAAGGGGTGCCGATAAATTGGGAAATTACCGAAGATGCTAATTTTTGGTATGGAATTTTTATTATTCCCATTGGTTGGTTGTTACTGTACTCCATTTTTGATAAGTACCAAGATGTTTATCGCATCTCAAGATTGGCTACTTTGACACGTACTTTTTTTCTCACTTTTTTAGGCGTAACCTTTCTGTTTTTTACACTCATTTTAGATGACTTTGTAAAAGATTATTCTACCTACTATACTTCCTATTTTACCTTGTTTGCTTATCATTACCTTTTCACGGCATTCATGCGTATGATTCTTTTGACTCGGGCAAGTCGTCGATTGAAAGCTGGTAAAGTCACGTTCAATACCTTAATTCTTGGAGGTAATCAAAGGGCAATTGACTTGTATAAAGAAATAACCAGTCGAGAAAAAGGACTTGGGTACAACTTTGTAGGATTTATTGATGCTAATGGAAAAAGCGGTAATGGCCTAAGTGAACATCTTCCAGTTCTTGGAAAGATCGATAATCTCAGTGAAGTGATTCGAACGCAAGAAGTTGAGGAAGTTATCATTGCTATTGAGACCTCAGAACACAATCGACTCCGTGAGATTTTGAATGTGCTTTTTGATCCACGAAGTTATGGTCGTGTCGGAGATGATAACTGTATAACAGTGAAGATCATTCCCAATATGTACGACATCATGTTGGGGTCTGTGAAAATGAATCATGTATTTGGAGCAGTACTTATTGAGATTCAACAAGAGATGATGCCACGTTGGCAGCGTTTAGTAAAAAGATTGTTAGATGTTTTTGTTGCTGTAGTAGGATTGGTGGTTTTGGCCCCTTTACTATTGTTTATCATGCTACGTGTACGATTTTCATCAGATGGTCCCGTATTCTTTAAGCAGGAGCGTGTGGGTTTGAATGGGAAGCCATTTTTTATTTATAAATTTCGTTCAATGTTTATTGATGCCGAAGCGAAAGGGCCTCAACTGTCAAGTGATCACGATGATCGGATTACAAAATGGGGGAAGGTAATGCGAAAATGGCGACTGGACGAGTTGCCTCAATTTTGGAATGTACTCAAAGGAGATATGTCTTTGGTAGGTCCGCGTCCTGAGCGCCAATTTTTTATTGATCAAATCATAGCACGTGCTCCGCATTATAAGCATTTATTAAAAGTACGTCCTGGCATTACTTCTTGGGGGCAGGTTAAATATGGTTATGCTTCTAACCTAGATGAAATGCTACAGCGTCTTAAGTTCGATATCCT
>CALGLS010000524.1 GCA_937959375.1 uncultured Saprospiraceae bacterium | reverse complement strand
TCCATTTAAAGATTTTTTCAAACTTATTTTTATCTTAGAAAAGGAAAGTTTAGTTAAGATTAGTTTATCAGATGTACTCGGAAAGGATATCCAATTGATAGCGTATCGCAATTTTAAGGCTGGAAAACATCGTGTAATTATTGAAGGTCTCAATTTGACGTCTGGCGTTTATTTTGCTAGGACAGAAGTCGGTAATGTCGTTAAAACGATACGGGTTGTGAAAGGTTAGCGTTAGAACTAAAAACACCAAAAAAAAGCTGGAATATCTATAGGAAATGTAAGGATCGAGATAAAGGATAATAAGAGCATGTTTAAATTTAGTTTCCTATGAAAATCAAGAGTTTATGGTTCTCGTTAACAATTTTTTAATGAGTTTAGCGAGCTAACTGAATTCAAAATTGGACGCGAGGTTCATAAAACATTGATTTGCAATTAAATGGAAATTTAAACATGCTCTAAATAGATTTTTCTAAACTATCCTAGGTTATAACCGTTAGATGAAAGGCATAAAACAAATCAAAAGACTAATTTTAATTCCAAATAAAGCTTTGCAGTCTAAAAGACAAAATATAAAATTGAAACATCTAATTTGTGTAATACTTCTGCTGCTCGCACTAGATACTAACGCCCAATCTCATCTGTATTTAGAAACGAATTTTCTGGCCGGTTTTCAAAATGAAAAAGAACTCAACCAACGAAAAATTTCCAATGCACATTATTTAGGTTTGCAAATTGGAACAACCTGGCAGATCCCCATTCGTAAACGTCTTTTTTTTGAAACAGGAGTTTTTGGAAAGTTCATAAAAAGTAAGTCGGAAACAGAATTAGCAAATTATTCATCTAAAGTTGTCAGCCTTCAAATGCCGGTGCTTTTTGGAATAGAACTTAATAAGTGGGAACACAGTGGAGGACTCACCTTTGAGAACAACCGAGACTTTGAGGATATGAATATCAATTCACCTTTCAACCTTAGAGTATACGCTTCGCTAAAAACGAGTCTGCAAATTAAACCTAGATATAAGCTTAGTCTTTCTGGAAATTTCAATATTTCCAAAATACCAGATAGCTATCTTATTTCCAATCCTGCCAATTACATTTCACTAGGAGTAATTTATAAATTGATATGAAATTTAAAAAATTTATGAATACTAAATCACTCCTTCCTGTATGGTTGTTTTGCATCGTTTTGATCTCGGCTTGCACCAGTTTTGAGGAAGAGCTGAAGCAAGAGAGGCTTGACTATCAAACACTAAATCCAGAGAATATTGTAACCGATTTAAAGCTTGTTAATCTAAAAGTAGCGCAAAACGAATTTGATGATTTGTCGCAAAATTATTTTGAAGCAATTGAAGTGGAAGGCAAAATGGATATTTATCAAAACAACATGACTTTAATCAGTGACGAGGAAGTTGAATTAGAAATAAAAGGAACTTCCAGCGCACACTTTTCCTTGAAATCATTAGGAGTAAAGTTTGAAGATACTTTTGACAACAGTCAAGAAAGCCTAATCTCAATAAACGCATTACCAGCACATTCGCTACAAAAAATAAAAGCATTTCGATTAAGAAATTCTGGAAATGACTTTAAAGAATCCATGATAAAAGATATGTCGCTAACTCAACTAGCGATACAAGCTAAATTGGATATAGACCTCACTTATTCAGAGCAAGTTGTTGTTTTTGTTAATGATAAGTTTCATGGCTTGATGAATCTAAGAACAGAAGCCAACGCCAACGGTATTGCCAAGAAATACGAAGTGGACAAAGACAGAATTACCTTAGCAAAGATCATCGCTGGGGGAGAGGTAGTTTATAAAAATGGAGACGAGAATAGAATGGAACAATTTTTTGAGGCTATTGCTGAAAGGAACTTTGAATACCTCCGTGATGAAATAGATCTAGACAACTTCATCGATTATATGATTTTTGAATCCTATGTAGGAAATGAAGATTGGCCAAAGAATAATGTTCGCTTATTCTCAATTGATGAGACACCATTTCGTTTCATCCTTTATGATCTTGATTTTGTGCACTCGATCGGACTTAAAGCGCCTTGGAAAGATTTCATTGATGCTAATTTTTTTCCATCAGACGCGAATCCAATTGGTGATTTATTCAACATTCTTTATGAAAATGAAAGCTTCAAAATTAAGTTTGACAATCGATATAAAGCATTACTCGATTCGGAGCTTTTGAGTTCAACTCGTTTTGATGAAATAGTCAACGCATATTCAAGAAATATTGAAGCATTGATGCCCATTCAAATTGATAAACATCAATCACCAAATACATTTTTTGAGTGGAATATATTTGTCGAAAGACTCAAAGAAAATTTTAGAATACGAGAAGCGTATCTGAAAGGGAAGTAAAAGAAGTTTAAGGATTAAACTCAAATTCAAACTCATTCATCCAAAGAACGCGGTCGATGGAATTGAGTTTGAACTTGAATTTGATCTTAAACAAAACTACTATTTCTTAGCGGCATCCAAAGGATCTGGAGCCAAAGTAAACGATCTAGTAACAGGATTCAACGGAGTTCTAACTGTAGCGCCATTCCCATCAACCAAGGTCAACTTAACAGTGTTCTTACCCATTGGCATTCCTTCGATATAGTATGGCTGCCATTTGTCAACCATGTGCGTTTCACCGTTGATGTCAACCTGAACTTTGTAATTATCACCAAGCGTAACATTCGCTAGATAAAAGTCAAGCATTACTTTTTCAGTAGCTACCTTACCTACATAATTTCCTTTTGGACGAGAGTAAAAAACCATCGGCTCTTTTACGTCTTGAGGGTTTTGGATAGAATTACCATGCACGTGTGCTTTTTTCAACCAATGTGCATCCGCAGTCTTGATACTCTCGTGGTATGAGCGAGAAAGAAATCCAAGAATATAAAAATCGCCATGTCCAAGTGGGTAATCAAACTCATCAGTATACTGCGCTGAGTAAGGTGCATTATTTGCAATCAGGTGGATGTGCTGACCTTTAGCAGAATTAGCACACATCTTTGCGTCGGCATCAGGCGTTTGAGTACCAAGCTTGTAAGAACCATCTGCAATGTCAAATTTGAATTTGCCATTGGTGTACGACACAGAATTGATTTTTGCATCAGCATACTCAGTCGAAGGAGCAAATGGGGTCAAGGTGTATTTATTGGCAACTTTGTCGGTTGCTTTTTTCGCAGCATCAGTTACGGCACTTGCAGCACCAGACGCAGCATCTTTTGCCTTATCAGCAGTTCCAGAGCAAGCACTAAAAACTAAAGCAAAAAGTAGTAGAAAATATGATATTGATTTCATTATAAAAAGGTTGTGTGAATGCAGCTCGAATTAAGTTCAATGACTGCAAGATGAATTATTGAGCGAATTTACGGATATAATGGGAGAAAGAGAAGTCCTTGGGAGGACCGAAGTCCGAGGTTACCTTTTACCATATTTTAGAATTTAAGACAGATTCCTAAGTACAACGTTTGAAGGTAAAGGATGTTCAAACTCAAACTCAAACTCAATGATAAACCTGTCGAGCCGCCAGTCAGAATTCAAATTCAATCTCTTATAGCCTGCGGTTGAGGGCATTGAATTTGAGTTTGACCTTGAAATTGAACTTCCTTCCTCCTTTACCAAGCAAAAATCCCGAACACTAACCAATAGTATTCGGGATTTACAGCTTAAGAGCTAATTTCTAAACCTAAGCTTCTTCTTCTGGTTCAGCAACAGGAGTAATCATAGGCAAACCCATCCATTTTTCCTCTGCACGGCTGATCGCACCGATACGCAAAAATCCACCAGATGCTTTTGCAACGTGCTCAGCAAAACTAGTTAATCCTTTATAAAAGCTATAAGCAGCGTGCTGGTCAATCTTTGGCAACAAGTCATTTAAGACTGCAAGTCGCTCCGAGATGGTATTATTTCTTTCCTCTGTGTCAGAAGGTAAGCTGCTAATTAGAGCATCTAACTTTTCGCTATAGTTTTCACCAACAGCTTTGTAGAAATCATTCCAAGCTTCTGGGTTGTTGTAACTTCTAATTTTCGTCAATTTGACTGCCCATTCCTTCTCTTCATTGTCAATATCACCATCAGCACCAGCAATAAGTACTGTTACCAATGGAATTGCATCCATCATCAAATCTGCTTCTTCTTGATTCAAGCCACTAAATTGTGTGATCATAATTTACTATTTATCAATTTTTGAATATAAATAATGTTTTCCGAAAGGGGCTGATTACCCCAAAACCTAT
>CALGLS010000523.1 GCA_937959375.1 uncultured Saprospiraceae bacterium | reverse complement strand
ATAGCTTTTGCCATAATGCTTAGCGATCATTCGCAAGCAAGTGGCTCCACAATCCATTGCGTCTAACTGCTTATAAAATTTGAATTTTCTCGGCATCTGCTATTTTACATGATCTTAGTTACAGGACTCTTTACCTTAATTAAATAAAGATTGAGCTGAACTGTTAAGTTTTACCTTCAACTAATTGAAGGCAGATAAATAAAAGTGGAGTCCTCTAAAAGAGATGTGCATGGTATGATGTTCACCCATGATACAGCAATAATGATACCCATGTGCCAAATATCTTATATATTCAGCAATTCGTTTAGAAAACGGTATGTTTTTAACAGAAAACGGTACTCATTACTTATTTAATAAAAAAGCCACATTCTTCCATTTATGGAAAAACATGGCTTTTCAATCGCTAAAAACGTAGTATTAATAACGGTTTTTCTTGATTTTAATGTGTTGGGCTTGCGCTTGGCGTTGGGAGGGGTTGGGAGAAGTCTGAAGTCCGAAGTCTGAAGACGGAAGTCCGAAGTTTCCCGCGATCGTGTTTCACGTTAGACGAGAACTTCGGACTTCCGTCTTCGGACTTCCATCTCTCCCTTACATCAATCCAAATATCTTAGCATACTTCATCATCTCACCCTGATTACTAATCTTGATCTTACCGGTCAAGACTGCCATCATTGGGTTAATGTCACCGCGAAGGGTTCCCATGAAGTTATCTGCTGTCGCTTTTACGGTACATTTTGCTTCGCCTTGGTGGCCTTCGACTGCAGTCATTGCTCCGTCTGCGATGTTTACAGTAAATGTTCCTCCTCCGTCACCAGAGATATCGAAGTGAAAGTTTGTTTCTAGACCTTGTAGTGTTTCCGGTTTTGCTTTTGCTGGTAAACCAAGTATAAAGTCTTTTGCTGTAGTTGCCATTTTTAATGTTTTAAAAATAGGGATTACCCTATGGTTTGTTATATCCCCTTTCGGGAAACTGAAATAATTTTCTCAAGTTTTTTAGTCGCAATTTGTAGCGTTAGGAGTCCGAAGACCGAAGTTCTCGTTTAACGCGATATACGTCGGTAGGAAACTTCAGTCTTCGGACTTCCGTCTTCTCCCTACCCAATCGCCTCATCCATCCACTTCACCGTATAATCAAATACCTCTCCTTTTTCATCTTCATTATGGATCTCATGATATAAGACGGGCCATTCTTTATGCGTCACGTTACCAGTGAGTCGAGCCGCAAGATTTTTTGTACCTTCTGGACTAGTGACTTTATCTCCTCCCCCATGCATCAACAATAGAGGAACATCAACGGCACCTTTATATTGATCGAGCCAACGGCCTGCATCCAAAAGCGAAATCCCCATACCAAAGCTTACCCGATCGTGTACCAAAGGGTCATTAACATAAGCTTGCACCTCATCTTTGTTTCTTGATATCGTACTGGCGTCTAAATCGTTGGGGCGACCACCTGAAGGCATTATGAATTTCATCAGACGGCCTATCCATTCTAAAAGTTTAGGAGGTTCTTCTCCTAGTTTTATCCACGACCCAGTCACTGCCACTGCTGCTACCTTTGGGTTATTTCTAAAAAGATAATTGAGCACTAAATTCCCCCCCATGCTGTGGCCATATAATACGATTGGTTTTCCCGGATATCGACTAGCTGCTTCTTCTAGCAACAGTTTGATCCCATTATAGAGGCTGTCCATAGTGGCATGTCCTTTCGTTCCTTTGGTCCGACCATGACCTGCGTGATCAAATCCGATCATTGCGTAACCATGCCCAGCATAGAATTTTGCCATGTGATCATAACGACGGCAATGCTCTCCGAGACCATGCACCAGACAGATCACAGCTTTTGCCTCATCCAACTTCCACTCTACTGCGTAATTCGCAATCTTGGCTGTTGAGTTGATTTGAAATTCTACTGTTTGCATAAAGATGGTTTATGATGTAGAAAGTGGGGACTTCGAGCTGGGTAATTTCCCGCGATTGTTATTCACGATAAAAAGAAACCACCAACTTCCATTCTTATACTTCCAACACTTTTTGATTTAGCGATTAAGGTAGAAAAAATTGGTCAAACTTCCTGTATTTAAGGTAAACTTGTGCTTCTCAGGTCATTAAAAACAAAAAAGCTACTCATTTTCGTAGTTACTTTTTAATGAGTAAACGAAAATGAATAGCTTTTTATGAGGTGCGGAGCACCGAAATCAGATGTCCTGTGTTGTCAGAATCTTCTTTTATAAAGCTTGCCTATCATGCTAATACGGGTTTCACTAAGCGATTCTTTACTAGTTCAAATCTCTAAAATCGCTTCCTCCAAAACTCTCATCGTCATCCTCATCATCGTCCCACATATTTGCAAGCGGGTCAGAGAATGCGATTCCAGTTGCCAGCGGATCCTTACTAATCACATTGGTACCAGATAATCCATGTAGTAACATTTCCATGAAAACATAGCGATCATCTTTGGAAATAGACTTTTGCCCAGTTACCATTTTGGTTAAACCAGCAACTTTATCTAATGCTTTGTGAAAAACTTTATCGGATTCATCGGAGGATAATTCTAAGGTGTTGCCACCAGAAAACCAAGAACGAATCACGCCGTATGGATCACGCGTTTCTCCTTTTGCTAATTTCTCAGGATGCGGGAAGTAAGTCAAAAAAGCTTGTTGAACCGCTTTGTCAATCATCGCGATGGCAACATGGTGTGGGCCTTCTTGTTCACCTTCGTAAACGAGTTCTACCTTTCCAGTAATAGCAGGAATAATTTGATACAAGTCAGATAAGCGAACCTGTGTTTTCTTCTCGCCATTGATGAGCATTCTCCGTTCAGCAGTACTGATAAGTTGTTCGTAGCCAGAGATACTCAGTCGCGCAGAAACTCCACTTTTCTCATCAATGAATTCACTATCTCTTGCAACAAAAGAAACCATCTCTAACAACACTTTCATGATTTCTGGAATCTGAATTTTTTTGACTTGATTGTCAGAAAGTTTTGCTTCTTGTTCTGTAATGGTACGAGCAATGGCAACCGTTTCAGGATAGTGCGTTAGTATCTGACTTTCGATTCTATCTTTCAAAGGCGTGATGATGCTACCTCTATTGGTATAATCTTCTGGGTTTGCTGTAAAGACAAAAGACACATCTAATGGCAGTCGTAACTTAAAACCTCTGATCTGCATATCGCCCTCTTGAAGGATATTGAAAAGTGACACTTGTATTCTAGCTTGCAAATCCGGTAACTCATTGATGACAAAAATACAACGATGCGATCGTGGAATCAGTCCGAAGTGTATGACACGCTCATCTGAATAAGGTAATTTTAAAGACGCAGCTTTGATCGGATCAACATCACCTACTAGATCGGCAATACTTACGTCTGGTGTTGCTAGTTTCTCTACATATCGTTCATCTCGATGCATCCAACTTATTGGCGTATCGTCTCCTTTTTCAGCGATAAGATCAATAGCAAACCTTGACATTGGATTCAAAGGATCGTCGTTCAACTCACTTCCAGCTACCACTGGAACGTATTCGTCGAGCAATCTGGTCAGTAAACGAGCCATCCGTGTTTTGGCTTGACCACGCAAACCTAAAAACAAAATGTTATGCCTTGAGAGTATCGCTCGTTCCAAATCAGGAATAACCGTATCCTCAAAACCTAAAATTCCTTCGAACACTTTCTCCTTGTTAATCAAGGCATTAATCAAATTCTTACGAAGTTCGTCTTTAATTGAAAGTGGTTTATAATCAGTAGCCTTAAGCGCTCCTAGTGTTTTAATTTTTTTCATTCTTTTTGTATTAATCTTTCTTTCTTCAGTTTCTATGTCCTCTATCTTCTGCGTCTCAGAACACAGTTAACAACAATTGTTGTCCTTTTGTTGGAGCGAAAGGTACTAAAAAAGTGGAAATGTAAGTGCCTCACTAAAAGCTACTCGTTATAATCCTTCAATATCCACTTATTCCACACAGTAGCCTATTGATCCTTTTTTGATAATTAGGAATTACATTAGTACTTTTGTCGCAATTAAAATCGTTTGATTCATACTTTTGGTGTTTTTACAAATTCCATAGTAGAACCAAACCTTTGTCAAGAAACGTAATTTTTAAACGAAGTTCTTTCGCAACTTCAACAACTATATATTCATAATGAAGAAATTAACTTATCTGTTGGTAGCTTTTTGTTTTTTAACAGCAACGAGTTGTATTGACATTGTAGAGGAAATGTTCCTCAAGAAAAATGGTACTGGTAAATATGTGGTCACTATGGACATGAGCGCCCTTATGGAAGCTGGTACTAAAGAAATGCTGGAAGGCATGATGGATGAAGCTCAGGAAGAAGGTGATGTAAAAGTAGATATGCCTGCTGAAATGGATACCATCATCTACTTTACAGATGCGCCTGATTCTTTAAAACGCAAACTCAGTCATCCTGAAATTTTGAAAAAGGTATATGTACGTACCATCATGAGTGAATCAAAGGAAAAGATGATTATCAAATTTGCCATCGACTTTGATGACATGAAAGAGATTGATTACTTTCTCGAAGATCTTGACAAACTACAGGGCGACAATGCGATGACTGGTGGCTTGGCTGGAGCTGGCGGTGCTTCTGGCGGAGGTGGCGGCGGACTACTTCCTGGTGGTTCTGCTAAAGGAATGTTCAAGCTAGCTAAACGTAAGTTTACTCGCTTGGCTGGTGACCAATCAAATCCAATGATGAGCGAGGAAGAATTGCAAATGGCTAAGATGTTTTTTGCGGATGCCAGTTATAAAACCATTTACCACTTCCCTGGAAAGATCAAAAAGACAACCATGAAGAATGCGACAGTTGATGGCAAGACATTGACTATGATTACACCGCTAATTGACATACTTGAAGGCAAAGCAGCTATGGAAGGTGATGTATGTTTTAAGAGAAGATAGTTTGCCTTTTGGGCAAAAAATAGCGCTGGAAAGAATAGTGAACAAGTCGATTTTCTGTAAAAGTTGTTCAAAAAACCAGTTTATTTCGAAATAAGGTTAAAAAAATCCTTTTTTCAACAAAGCTCAGTCAATTCCCTTGCCTGGGCTTTGTTTATTATTGAAATATAAATTTATAACTCGCTCTAATTTTTAGAACTGGGAGTTATTCAAAAATCGTCACAGGATCAAAACAGTCAGTCTTATATTTATTAGCACTTTCTATATAGAAAGGGATCAATCATTCTTAGGATTTTACTTATCAACTCTTTACGTGCAATAATTTTTCATCATAGTTAATTTTTCGTTTTCATAGATTCTAAAATCTATTGATATTGGTACTAATCCCCTGTCGCAAAAGATTTTTTTGCAATCAAAAAATAGCACACTATTTGTCTAGGTAGGTAGTATAACTAAGCTACTTTGATTAGTAGTACTTTAATAACATAACCAAAAGACTGTTTAGAATTCCCTCAGGAAATTTAAATGAGTTGACCTTATACCATGAAATATTTTACACCTACAGACGAAGAGTCCGTTTTAAAGGAGCATATATATAGCTTCATTGACTCGAAACTACAATTCATTGATTATCAAATCAACACCATCGTTAAGTCATTCGATGTAAGCGATTCCATCAGCATATCAAGGCAGGAGCAACAAGAAAAAGAGGAGGAAGCAAATCAAGATTTCATCTTTTCACTTCGCTATGAAAAAATGCTTAAGAGTATTGAAGGCTACACAAAAATGAAAGCAAAATTGTTAGTCATTCGAACCAAACTCAATAAGTACAATGCCGAACGTTCTTTCGATTTATTGACGGACAATAAGTATATGTACTACTCTGAAAAATTGCTTACTAATATCTTAGATAAGATTACTGAAGAACAAGGCCAACTTGCTTAAAAAATATTTAAATTCAACTATACTAATTACTTAAAGAGGTTTTAAAAACTTCAAACAAAAAAGCAGCTCTCTGTAACAAGGGGCTGCTTTTGTATTTTGAGATCTAAACAAGCAGGGTTTACCTTCTCTGAATAAAAGGCACAATGTTATAATAACAAATAAAGCAGCTCTTGTTTCCAAGAGCTGCTTCTTATTTTCTCATTATATGGTTGATTCTATTGAGGATTTTTTTTAAGATAGAAGACTCGAAGTTATTTCTTAATATCAAATTCTACCAAATCCTTATTGCAAGTATCATTTATCAATTCGATTGCAAGTCATCTCCTACTCTTCTATCTATAAATTTCAAGATATCCTTTAAAGACCCTATTGGTTTCGTCATTTAATATCAATTCATACCAATACGTTCCATCAGGTAAATCTTTATTGCCGTCCCATGTTCCTGACCAATCATTTTGATAACCAACTGTTTCGTAAACAGCATTACCCCAACGATTGAAAATTGTCAATTCATTGTCTGGGAAATCTAAAATTCCTGAGATAAAGAACACATCATTTACACCATCTCTGTTTGGTGAAACCGCATTGAAAATTACAATATCAACACATTCAATCCAAACACAAACAGTCGCAGTATCACAACCATTTGGTGTACAAACTACATAGGTAAATTCATCAAAACGTTCACAGAATTCATCACTTGCATTATAGGTAACTGAACAATCGAGATTAGCCGTTGCTGTTCCATAAAGCGGATCAGTCAATATATACAAGGTGTCTTTTCCATCAAATAAGGTATCATTCGCAATCACATCAATAACTATCGGCGTACCAATATTAGTGCTTATAAGACTGGTATCACAACCATCATCATAAGCAAATGGGCCATCTAAAAATTCTTCAACATAGATGCAGAAGTAAGTCGTGTCGCAATAACCAAATTCATCACAAGCAACGACACAGGCAGTGTCTTTTCCTATGGTCAATCCAGTATAATTCACACAAAGTGTAATTGGATCTAAATAAAAGTCAACAGCACCAGTACTTTGATCTTCACAAACATTCTCAAACGAAACGATCACATTTCCGGGCAACTCCGTTGTGTCAACACAGAAGGTGTCAGTTTGGAAAATATAAACGGTATCAATCACCCATTCTGGTGTAATGGCTTCACAAGCTATTGACGAAATAAAATACGAAATCGTATCACAATTCCCCATCGCATCACAGAGTTGAATACAGGCTGTATCTTGCCCAGGGAATAATGAATTATAATTGACACAGAAACTATCCAAATCTAGTTCAAACACAACATGCTCTCCTGACAATTCCGAACAAATATTACTCATCGTCACTGGTGTACCCGGAATTTCTAACTGACTCGTATCAATACAGTGACTACCCATTTCACCCAAACAAACATCATCATAAACGAGATTGTATGGCGGTATCACATCTATTATCACATAAACGGTATCGCAAATTCCTACATCATCACAGGCAACAATACAAGCAGTATCTACTCCAATAATCTCACCTGTAATTTCTAAACAAAGCGTTCCGTCTACAAAAACAATCGATGAGAAATCTAAATCCGGACAGATATTGTACATCGTATCAATATTACCAACTAGTTCTAATCCATTGAGACAGAGCGTATCCGAATCACCTATTTCAACTGGGAAGTAAATGGTATCAGGTGCTGTACAAAGTGCTGACACAAATAAGGTGTCTGTACAGTTTGTCGTTGTATCTGTAATGATGACCTCATGTGGTCCTTCATCTAATTCAATACTAAAACCATTTGGCTCAGCAATAAAGTTGATGCCCAATATGGAAGTCGTTCCAAAATCAATCGCATCAATTTCCATCGGACTGTAAACATTGTCTTGATCACCTCCTAGTATAAACTGACCAAGGGATGACAAGGTCCAATTACCCATTGGATCCCAAGTATTCATGGAGTCTAGTAAACCTGGAATGTCTTCAAACTGTCCCATGAACAATTCACCGTTGACTTCCCATGAAGTTACCATATAAGGCCCTAGTCCTCCTTGTCCAAATAATTCTGAATAAGCATATACCCCAATCGAGTCCCAATCACAACCGGCAATATTACCATTGTAAAGAACTCCATTGTCGAAAATCAAGTAATTCGTGATATCTTGAATTTCTAAGTCTAAGCATAGGAATCCGCTTCCACCACATTCAGTTACTTGCAACCAAGTCGAATCTGAACTGAATATATCACAAGGATCGGAACAGTTCGGAAGAATTACCTCAGTTTCCTGAATGGTACATCCTGCTGCATCCGTTACCAATAAATTAAATGTATCTACTGACAAACCAGTTAGGTCCTCCGGATCATTTGTTCCAGGGATATGCGCCCAGTCATAAGTATAATTTGGTGTACCACCAATTACCGTTACATCGATCTCTCCATTATTTCCACAGTCTTCTTTCATTACGAATAACAACTCTAGCGGATCTGGCTCTTCGATTTCAAAACAACCTGAACCAGCTACACATCCATTTCCATCTCGAATATAAATACAGTAACTACCTGCTGGCAAACTACCATTTTCATACTCTTGGAATGCATCTGAGATAATGGTATCTGCTGGCTGAGTAAACAGTGGATCAAAAACAATATCAAATTGAATGCTTCCATCTGCAGCTCCCGGACAAGACACATCAATCGTATCTGTTATCGTCACTGTTGCTGCTGGTACGTCATCTTCTAAGACAAATATAAATGGCAACTCGCATCCAAAGTTTGCATCATTATCAACAATGGTAACCGCATAAATACCTGCTAGCATATTAGTACCGACACTATCGTTTGCCGTTACATTCGCTGGCCAGTAGAAACTGTAATCTCCACTTCCTCCACTTGCGTGAATGGTCACCTCTCCGTTTGCAATTCCACAATCAGGAGCTACGACGGTTTCGGCTGTAGCCAAAAGTGGATTGTCTTCTTGTATGATAACTTCCATTACATTTTGACAACCCGGATTTGCTGGATCTTCTATTGTTACATAGTAGCTTCCTGAAGTTAAGTCTGTCGGGTTTGTTCCTCCCATTCCACCATAACTCCAAGTATAACTTAGTGAATCAGGCATCATGGTAGCCGTTCCATCTGCTGCTGCACAGGTCGCTGGAGTACTAGTATAAGTTGCAGTAGGCCCATCTTCATTGGTTACTAATACAGTAACTTCTAAATTACAAGAAGGGAATGCAGCATCAACTATTTGAACGGTATATGAACCAAATGGTAAATTCGTTCTTCCATTTCCAATAGCATTTGGAATACCTACATCTGGCATCCAAGTATAAGTATAATTACTTTCATTTTCTAAAAGACTAATCAGGGCTTGACCATTTTCAAAACCACAATCAGCTTCTACGATTTGGACGCTATTTAAGGTAGGATCCTGACAAGCAGCACATGGCAATACGGTAACAAAATCTTGTAGTGGACACATATTAGCGTCGGTTACCGTTACCTGAAAGTTGCCCGGATCTAAAGTGCTTTGATCTTGATTGGTATCACCAGTACTCCAATTGTAGGTATATGGTCCCGTTCCACCATTCACTTCTAAGTCAATTAATATTGGAATAGAACAAGCTGGCGAAATGGTATAGGTCAATTGTATTGGATCTGGTTCTTCAATTGTGAAACAAGCATTTCCTGCAACACAACCATTACCATCTGTAATCACAATACAGTAATCACCTGCCGGTAAATTACCATTCGTATAATTACTCATTCCATCTGTGATTACCGTATCTGCTGGCGCTGTAAACAAACCATCGTAAACGACATCAAATAGTACTGAGCCATTCGATGTACCTTCACAGCTTAAGGCAACAGCGCTATTAATTGTAATCGTTGCTGGTGGCACATTATCATTTAAAATAAAGACCACTTCCAATTCACATGCTAGTGGACCATTGTCTGTAATGGTTACATTATAAGTTCCAGATTCTAAATTTGTTCTGGTGCTGTCTGTTGAGACAAAACCATCTTCCCAAGTAAAAGTATAATCGTCACTACCTCCTAAGGTATGGATTAATACAGTACCATTGACGACACCACAATCAGGTGCAACTACCGTTTCTACAGTTGCTGTCAACGGGTTTTCTTCATCAACAAAAACGGCTAAGTAGTTGGGACAAGTTGGATTATTTGGATCTGTAACGGTTACGAAATGTGTTCCGCTAGTCAAGCCTGTTTGAACGTTTCCAGTTCCGATCGTACCTCCCCAGTTATAAGTATAAGTTGCTGGAGACAAAGTTGCTGTTCCATCTGCTGCTGCACAAGTGGCAGGCGTGGATACATAAGTCGCCATCGGTCCATCACCATTTGTTACAGCAATAGAAACCGTTTCATTACAAT
This sequence comes from uncultured Saprospiraceae bacterium, assembly GCA_937959375.1. Lineage (GTDB taxonomy): Bacteria > Bacteroidota > Bacteroidia > Chitinophagales > Saprospiraceae > CALGLS01. Next base: position 6,969 of record CALGLS010000523.1, on the reverse strand, counting down.
CCGGATTCGTTTGATTTACAATTTGAATGGTGTATGTGCCTGCTGGCAAACCTGTTTTAATATTTTCTGTTCCACTTCCAATTGAAGGTGACCAAAACCAATTGTAGTTTGATGGATCATCATTAATGTGAACTTCAATTCCTCCATCTAAGCTACCACAAGTTGCTTGTGAAACTGCAGTACTAATTACCTGCGGCGATTCACAAGGACATGGAATAATTCTAAAGGTTTCAACAGCAGCACAACCATCGGTCACACCGAATATTGAAACTTCAAACGTTGCCGTATCACTTGTATAAACTGCATTGAAATTCAAAGTATTGGAAGTAACTAAAAGATCACTATCGTAATTTCCTGTTCCTGTAATCGTATAAGACTGAATGTCTTCACTTATTGAAATAGAAACAGGGAATATTTCGCCATCACATCTTGAAAAGTCAGTTACTGGCGTACTTGTTATGATTGGCAATGGTAAAACATCAACAGTAACGGTTGTAGTATCCGTACAGTTTAGTGCACTTTCTACCGTCAAAGTATATGTTGTCATTCCAGTTGGTACAACAGCTGCTGATGCGCCTGTACCGACTAAAGTTGTTCCTTCATACCAGTTGATATTTGTTCCTACTGTTGGTGTCGTCAGGAATACCGTATCACCAAGACAAGTTGCGTTTGTTGATGCATTTGCAACAGCATTCACTTCGTTAACGGTGATCGTAATTTGATCGGTATTTGTACAACCTGTTGCTATTTCAGTACCGGTTACGGTATACGTTGTAGTTACGCTTGGTGATACAACAATGGTTGGCAAAATACCAATTTGATTTGTGCCATCTGACCAAATGTAAGTGTTTGCTCCCGTTGCAGTAAGTGTTACCTGTTCGCCATTACCACATGAAAGACCAGTACCGGGTGTTGTTGCACTAACGGTTGGTAACAATGGAATAGTTATTTGAACAGTTGCGGTATCTACTTCCCCAGGGAAGGCAACATCCGTTACGATCACGTGGTAGTTGTATACTTCGTTTTGTAAGCCTCCGCTAAATATTGGATTGGCAATATTGAAATCACTTAGGGTTCCGTTTGGTGGATTACCTGGCAATGCTTCCCATAAGTAATCAGTACCTCCAGATGCGATCAGTTCGTAATCTGAACCTTCACAAGCTGTTGTATCAGAAGCGTTGACTTCTGCCATTACATTATTTGCAATTTGTACTAAAACAGAATCAACAACTGAACAACCACCTGCTGATGTAACGGTCAATGTATACCAGGTATCAGCAATTGGAGTTACCGTTGGATTCACAATCGTAGGATCATCCAAAGTTGGATCCAAGTCCCATTCATAAGTGTACGGCATAATACCTCCACTTGCTACTGGATTCAACATGGTGCTTCCTCCAATTAAAACTTCAAGTGGTCCACCCATTGCTACCTCCATTCCAATACCTCGAATGATGGCAATTGTGTCCATACTTACCGCAGAACAGTTTGGTCGAGTTGTTTCTAAAATATAGTATAAGGTATCCTGAACCGTCGGGTCTTGAGCAATACTCAAAACAGGGTTAGGGATATTAGTCGAACTTAAATCTGCTGCAGCATTCGCGGGTGGAATCGCTGTCCAGTTATACGTGTAATTACTCATTGACAAACAACCCGCATCTCCTACTGAGGTGATGATCGTTGTTGGATTAGTTGCACAGAACAGTTGGTCTTCACCAGCATTCAATAATTGCGGCTCAGGTAATAGCATTTCTACATTTTGGCAAAGGCCAATACCTGTACTATCAATTCGAATGATAATACTACACGCTTGATTGTCTTGTACTGCGAATGTATGTTCAAATGGCAATGATCCATAACTTGGGATTGGTCCACTTTCGTTAAACAAGCCCAGTAATAAATCACCAATATCATAATCTCCTGAACCATTGGAATCGTAATAATATTCAACTCCAAAGTTTCCTGCGTTAAAGTCTAATCCCGGATTCGTAACAGCACCTGTGATGGTGATCTGTTCTTCATTACCACCATTACAAGCGGAAGCGACAAGATTAAAATCAAAGTCTAATACATTTTGTAAAACAGGAAGTGTTTCAGTGGTACCTACATTTGTAGAAGTAATGGTATGTAAATTACAATCCTCTCCTATTAATGGACAATTAACTTCGACACGAGCAACCGTATAAAGTTCCACTTCAATACTGGTTGTATCACACTCAATAAATGGTGCTGTAACATTAAAGTTCCAAACCGCAGAATCACCAGGCACTATACCTTCAGGCATGCACCAGTAAATAGTTTGGAAACCTAATATAGTGTCTATGTCTGTATCAACTACAGTCCAACTCGCTGGTAAAACTGGCGTCGTAGAAGCAGGTTCGAATACATAATCTAAAGGTAGTCTTAAACTCACCTTATCTAAAGTATCAGTTACCGCTGCAGTATCTGTATTTACGAAAGTTAATTCCAAATTGGCAGTACCTCCTGGAATTAGTGCACTATTATTACTAAAATAAGTTTCAAATTCTCTTGGTGGAATCGGATCTCCTCCTTCAATATAAATAGGTAGTGTTTCACCCGTTTCAAAGTTGGTAGAGTCACCACAACCTTTTAAACCTTGGAACGTGTATCGAGCAATAGAACCTCCGATAAAATCACAATCTGTTACAAATCGGTAACGAATTCTCATTTCATTGGAATCACTTGCTGCATTTAATGGATCAAAACCTTTTAGTCCATTTGCATGTAAATATGCGCTTACATCAGAAAAGTCATCGTATTGATAAACCTGACCTAAAGCACTTCCTCCAACAAAAGTTGGATCAACTGGAACCGGAACATAAGGACTATTAGATGGGTAAGCAATTTCAACACCACCTGGTACTAAACTAGCTCCTTGTAGTGGTAAAATTAATTGTGAAACCAAATCAAAAATAGCACCTTGGTCGGTGTTTCTAAGTAGGACACCAATCGTCACGGTATCACACATTCCCGGAGGAGGTGTTGCCTGCTCTACAATATTTGCATCAATAAAGGGATCGAGTGTTGTCACCGAATGTGCCACTGTAATATCATCACATGGCGGATACAATTCTGGTGTCCACACTGGATCTGTTGGAGATACACAGTTCCATCCAACTCGGGTATGGAAATTAGTTGTACCACATTCATTAACTACGGCTTTTATCCGAATTGTATTGCAAATTTCATCTAGTGTTGAAGTTCCGTTGGCTTGTTCAAGTCCAGGTGTTTCTGCAAAGTAACTATTCGTACCATAAGGGTTTACTGTTAGGTTTACAATATTGGCTGGGTCACTGATGTCTTCCATTGAGACTACTTGTACGGCACCAGTTGTATCTTCTAAAGCAACCCAGGTAACTCCTGCTTCGGAATCAAAAGAAGTATTACAATGTTGTACCACCCAAAAGGCAGTATCTCCAGATAAGGTAAAGTTAGGATCCGTCGTTGGTAAGAATGAAAGTACAGGCGGATTATTGTAATCAATTACGTTTACAACTGCGTTTTCAGTTAAGTTTTCTGAACAGCTACCATCACCGATTACACTTGCATAATATCTGTCGCGATAATATATCTCTGGGATAAATTGATAGGTATTATTTCCAGAGGCACTTGAAATATCAGAGTGACAATTCGGTGTAACTTGTATTCTAAAGTTGAATGCGTACGAACTTACTTCATTTAAAGAAGGTACACTTAACAAGGTATCAAACCTTGCTGTATATATTCCTGAAGGTGATAAATCAAATCCAGGAACAGGATAATAAGCATCTCCATAAACTGGATGTCCCGGAATAGAAACTTCCGGATAAAAGACATCAAAACCATCTAAAATATTGGTATCGAAATTAAAGCTAATGGAATCAATTCGAACCGCTTGACGATACTCTGTTCCGAACCAATCGACAAAACCATTATTAATGGTAATTAAGCGATAATTTAGGAATGCTGTTTCACAACCTTCAGGGAAGGCATTACTATTTGGTGCATCGAATACGGTTATATTCTTTGCGATCGTAAACATATCTCCAAAATTATCACAAGGATATTCTACACCGTCTAATTCCGCAAAACCATAACCCCTTAAATTAGGAACGGTACGAAACTGAACAGGATAGGGTCCTTCTGGATTTACTGTAAAGTTGGCAACAAAATCTACTGTATCCACAGGATCTAGCGTAATACCTAAACCAACTAAACAAGCATTCAAATCAAAATGTAAGATCTTTGTACTATCTACTATTTCTACGGTCAAAGCGGTACTATCAATGGTACACAAATATTCTGAACCAGCGTTGGTAATTCTTACTGTTCCGTAATCAAATAAGAAAGTTTCTGTTGAATCATAAGTCTCATCTACATTGCTATAGGTGATTACCATTCCGATTGAATCAGAAATCGCTTGTTCACCAACAACATTGGTAATACGCATTGCAACGCTATCACAAGAAATCGCTACTTTCTTATTCGCCATATCCGGATCAAAAGGAGTTGTATAGCTATTATCGGTAAAACCGAAAGTCGTTCTACTTACATCAAATCCAAGTGTTTTCAAACCTGGATCACAAGGTACTGGTGGACATGGAGGATCAGTTGAGTGTATGGTCGGACCGGTTAATTCACTACACCACCAAATGTGCTTACAATCACAATCCGGACAGTAAAAGGCAAACTCGGTATCAAAAGCAGTTGGTCCTAATGGGGCTGTACAATCTGCCATAAATGCTAGCTGAATCGCATATTCTCCAATCACAAAATTGGTCAACGAAGCATCATAAACAAGGAACAATGTATCATTAGAAATCGTACTGCTACTAAGTGGATAAAATGAAGCTTCGTTTCTACTCAAAAATGTTTCTGAAAGAATAGGATTAATCCCTGGAGGCAAGACTACTGTAACGTGTAATTCTTCACCGCTTCCACAACTTTTCTCAAAGAATCGCACACTACGTGTTTGCGTATGTGTTACATAAAATGTGTCTTCTAAAGCAAAGGCATCTGTGTCTGAAAAATTCTCAAAACTTGGACGCGTATTCGAAGGTCTTAAATAGTTGCTTTCTAATGCTATGATTCGATCACCACAAGAGTCATCATAATCTATTCTTGCGTTAAAACTTGTACTAATGTCATTCGGACAAGTTGCATCATCACCAGGCTCTTGTGCCATTGAACAATCGAAATCATAATAAGCTGTGATCTCTACTGAGTCGTTCAACATTAAGTCATCAAAATAACCGTCACCATCAAAATCAGATAAACCTCCTGGTCCATCTGGGTCAGTTGTAAATAGCGGATTACCATCCAATAATGTCATTGCTGACGGAGGGATAGGAACACCAGCGACTTCCATTGCTGATATTGTAAATCCACCATCATCCATAAGGAAGGTAGAACCAAGTCCAATACCAATTTCAACGTTAAGCATGGTTGCAAAACCAGGGTCTACTTCTACCCCATCATTAATAAATGTGATGGTTGTATTTCCTGTTTGGCAATAGCCAGCATATTGATCTACAACTGTTCCGATCTCTTGTCCTACCACATTGGCAGCACCTTGTCCCACTTCAATGAAGTCAGTCACGGTAGTTGTTTCGCAATAGCGACCTCCACAACCCCAAGACATATCATGTACACTCGCACGTGAAGTGGTACAGTTGAGTAAGCATAACGTTTCAGTAATGGTGGCGGTTTCGCTAGGATCGAAGAATCCGTCTCCGTTTCCGGGAGCACCGCCGATTGTATTGAAGGCAAAATGTGATGCATCTAAAACACCTGTGATTAGTGTATCTGTACCACTCAATGTTTTTGTTATTGTCAAAGGAACGCCATTAACTGCAATGCTTTGCACCCAAACGCCTTCTCCTTGTAAATTGTCGTAATTAAGTGAACTAACAAAACCATCAAGACCAGAACTGGTCACTACAATATCTCTTGTCAAACAATCTCCTGCTCTTGCTTTTCCGAATAGATTTTCCATATCCGCTGTAAAGTTCGGAACATCAAATGCATCACGGTATTCTGTATTATTATCAAATTCTTGAATTCCAGTAGTTCCTCCCATGTCGTAATTAAATTCCCAGGTATCGAGCACAAGTGCTGCATCGTTGGCGGTCAGCGTATCAGTATACTCACAATTTGCTATAACAGAAAATGCGATTAATACAGACGAAGTGCCTGATGGAGATAAGTCTGGTAAATTGAAAACTGGATTTTCTGGATTAGAACTGTTGTCATAAGTTACTCCAGGAGAAGATGCGGCTGCATCGAAACTACTGAATTGCACCCCCTTAAATAAATGTGCGGTTGCCACGATATTGGTACGAGCGTCCGTTGCAATACCAACAAGGTCTACACGAACTACTTCAGAATCGGGATCGCCACAGATATTAAGCGCGTTTGGTACATTCGCAGGATCGTCAAAGCTAACCGTTAGATTATTTTGTGCGTTGACTAGTTGAGCGAAAGAAACACATACCAGGGTGATTATTAGGTATTGTAATGTTCTGTTCATACAAGGACTGTTTGTATTAAATCAATCAATTTGCTAGATTCTAAGCTAAAAGTGGAAGAAATCGTTTTGTAACGACCTTCCATGATTTAATCATAAATGTTTGTTTTTCAGAGACTTACGTAGACTAAATAGCGATATAGCCTTCGTGATCTCACAAAGGGTGCTCCTCCAAGAGGTATTAGGCTAAAATCGTACCAAATTCAGGGTATGAGATAATGGAAAAAGGTTACGTTTTTGGGGGCTTTTTTTTGTGGAAAAAGAGGGTGGGTGAATTGGAATTGGAATAGGAATAGGAATGGGAATTAGAATTAGAATTAGAATGCCCTCTGACGTGTTTGCCTCGCTTGCCCTTGGTACCTGAAGGGAAAATCTGCCCGCTACTTTAAGAGTGACTGCTTATGCTGCGCTTTGGGAATGGGAATGGGAATGGGAAATAGAAT
>CALGLS010000522.1 GCA_937959375.1 uncultured Saprospiraceae bacterium | reverse complement strand
AATCCCTTCCCAATCCGTTCGATCTGTCCAATCTGTGTTCCATCCCCGTATAAGTGAAAAACAAAATTTCAAGAACTTATCAACAATTGTGTTCATAAGTCTGTTGGTATGTTAGTAAGTCTTTGATTTGTTCAGGCTTGTCTCTAAGTTTTCCTAAAATTACAATACCATGCTTCAATTACTAACACCAATCCTGCTACTAATGTCTATGAATACTTTCCAAATTTATGATTTCAACAAAGAGAGTGACTTGTCCAGTTGGATGGTGGTCGATGACGTGGTGATGGGAGGTCGATCGGATGGAAATTTAGTCATAGATTCAGATGGCAATGGCGTTTTTAAAGGAGATGTTTCGCTGGAGAATAATGGGGGCTTTTCATCCATTCGCTGTCGCTTTGGTCAGACGGATGTAAGTAAGTATAGCAAAATGGTGATCCGCTTAAAAGGGGATGGTAAGCAATATCAGGTACGGGTAAAGACGAACTCTGAGGACTATTATTCTTACATCAGTTTTATGTCAACTTCTGGCGATTGGGAAATTATTGAAATTCCACTTGACGATATGTATCCTTCTTTTAGAGGTCGAAAACTAAATGAACCAAATTTTTCTGGTGAGCGAATGGAGGAGATTGGTTTCTTGATTGGGAATAAGCGGGCGGAATCTTTTCGCTTGATGTTTGACTGGATTGAGTTGCGGTAGGGGCAATTAGGTCAAACTACTTATAAGATTTTAAACAACTGTTTTTATAAAATTAGAAGACCGAAGATTTCTTAAAGGCAATTTTGCCTCAAAAGAAACTTCGGTCCTCTAGTTTGGTAGGTTATCTATTCAACTATTATCTCTACTTTGTTAGCAGCAGCTTTCGCATCATTTTTAGAACCAAGTCCTTTAAAAGAAATTTGATCCTTATTTACACCAAGTGTAACCAGCATGTCATGCACCACTTTGGCACGTGTATTCGAAAGTGTTTTGTTGGCTAGTTTATTTTTCGCATCGCTAGTATAAGACTGTACCTTGATTTTTGCATTTGGATCAGCTTTTAGTGCAGCTGCCAGACCATCTAATTCATTTTTGGAAAAGTCAGTAATTCGGTGGTTCTCAGGATTGAATTTAATTTGAGACAACTCGTAAGTAGTTTCAGTTCCTGCTTTTTTCTTGAACATGTCAGAAAAAGTATTTTTGAAGAAATCACCTGTTTTTTCTGCTGCGTTGCCGATGGCTTTACCAGTAGCTTTGGTTGCATCACCAATGGCATCACCAATCTTTTTAAACATTTTTCCAATTCGATTGCCTTTTTTATCAACGTAGTAACCGTCTTCTGTTGTTTTAAAATCACCAGCTTTATATGCAATCTTTCCGGAAGCATCCAAGAGGTTACCGCTTTCGTCAATTGTAAATTCAATCGCATTGTTGGCTACATTTCCGACAGCATCAGAAGCATCGCTCATGGCATTGCCAGCTGCATCAGTTAAGGCCTCTGCTTTTTTGCTCGCAACATTAATCATATTACCTGCGGCATCTTTTGAGAACTCTCCAGCTTTTGCAACGATGTTACCTGTCTCATCAACTAAGTTACCAGCAGCATCTACCGTTCCGTTTAAGGCAGAACTAGCTGCGTTTACTGTTCCGTCAACTGCAGAACCCATAGCGTCACTGCTTGTTTTTGCTATATCAGTAGCCGTATCTGTTACTGTGCTAGCAGCATTGTCAACTGCACCACAGCCTGATCTAAAACCAAAATATCCCAGTAATAATAAGGCACCTAGTCCTAGTAATAACCATTTCATAAATCCACCACCACCTGAAGAGCTTTGTTGCTGTGTTGATTTACTACTGGAGGAATTATTAGAAGTATTGGCAAATCCTAAGATATTACCCATTCCTGCAGGTAGCGCACTGCTCAAGTGATCTTTTTGGCCAGCTAATAAATTCATTAGGCTAGACGCATTTAAGCCTTTGCTGGCAACTTGTTTACCAATCATTCCCATAACCATAGGAGCTATCATATTCATAAGGGAAGAAGATGAGCTTTTCTTTAGTCCAGTAGTTTTACCTATAAGGTCTAGTATTGAACTTTGTTGGTTTCCCATTATAGAAGATAGGATAGCCTTTCCGCTGTCCATTAATCCGTTGGATGCAGCTCCGCCTCCAAGTAAACCAGAAAGGTTATTAAACATGCTACCATCATGCTTGTCTTTATTGATCATGTTTAGTAGTTGGCTGGCTCCGTTGGTTGAAGAACCTTTGCTAACAATACTACCAAGAATTGTAGGGAGTATTGCGCCAATTGCAGATTTTGTGGCGCTTTGATTTTCGCCAATTAATTTTGAAGCTTGACCGATCAGGTTGTCACCAAGTTGATCTTTTACTAAGTTTAAGAGATTAATTGCCATTTTAGGTTAGGTTTAAATGATTTAACGTTTTAATAAAAAGAACTTTATACATTAGTACATTATAACAGACGTTGTATTTGAAATTAGGTAACAGTACTCACAATTATTTTTGAAACTTAAAATTAAATTGGAATTTTTTTTCTTTTAAATGTTTTGAATTTGAATATTCTGTGAGGTTAAATGAAATTATATTTGGTTAGAGTTTTGTACATTGAGGAATGAATTATAAACTAATCTGCAGCGACATAGACGGTACGCTTTTGAATAAAGAAAGAGAACTTTCTACAAGGACCATTCAGGTCATGAAAAAAATAAAGGATGACATTCCTGTTGTTCTGATTTCCTCTCGAATGCCTAAGGCGATGCGCCACCTTCAACTTGAAATGGATATGCAGACACATCCACTGATTGCTTATAATGGCGGTTTGGTTTTGAGCTATGATGAAGGCGAAGCTAAGACCTTGTTATCTATTGAAATTCCGATTGATTTGACGCAGTTGATTTTGAAATTCATTTACAAGTCAACCATTCATTTGAGTTTGTATCATGCAGATGAATGGTTCGTTCCCGAAATGGATTATTGGGCAAAGCGAGAAATGAATAACACTAAAGTTACACCGGAAGTGGCTAGCTTAGAAAGTATCTGTGAGCAATGGCAAATCGAAAATAAAGGACCACACAAAATTATGTGCATGGGCAATGAACATGAAATTCAATTGCTGGAAAACTGGTTGAAGATGTATTGTTCAGATCAATTGCATGTGTATCGATCTAAATCGACTTATATTGAAATTGCAAGTAAAGAAATTTCAAAACTATCAGCCCTCTCTTTTTTGCTGGAGCAAAAGTATGCGATTCATTTGTCGGAGGTAACTGCTTTTGGTGACAACTATAATGACATGGAATTGCTTGGTGGGGTAGGTTTGGGCATAGCGGTTGCAAATGCCAAAGATGAGGTGAAGGCGGTGGCGGATCGGATTACTTTAAGTAATTTGGAAGATGGGGTGGCGGTTGTTTTGGAGGAGGTTTTTAATTAAGAGCATGTTTAAATTTAGTTTCCTATGAAAATCAAGAGTTTATGGTTCTCGCTAACAATTTTTTAATGAGTTTAGCGAGCTAACTGAATTCTAATCTAAAATATAATCTATTAAAAATGGAGATTACACAAATTTTCTATCCGAAAACTAGGAAGGCATGGCGTAAATGGTTGGAGAAAAACCATCAGAAGAAGACTGAAATTTGGCTGCGATTGTTTCGTAAAGATACAGGCAAACCTTCGTT
>CALGLS010000521.1 GCA_937959375.1 uncultured Saprospiraceae bacterium | reverse complement strand
AGGTGTTCGACCAGCGATTAACGTAGGTATCTCGGTATCTCGTGTAGGTGGTAACGCACAGATCAAAGCAATGAAAAAAGTATCGGGTACTTTGAAATTGGATCAAGCGCAATACCGTGAATTGGAAGCTTTCGCAAAATTCGGTTCTGACCTTGATGCTGCGACTACTGCTATCCTTGAAAAAGGTAAGCGTAACGTGGAAATCTTAAAGCAAGATCAGTACTCTCCAGTATCAGTTGAGAAGCAAGTTGCGATCATCTATCTTGGAACGAAAGGTTTGTTGAAAGATGTACCAGTAAACAAGATCAAAGAATTTGAAGAAAATTTCTTGAGCACACTTGAGTCACGTCACTCTGATGTTTTGGATACTTTCCGCGCAGGTAAATTAGATCCTGAAGCATTGAAGAAAGTAGAAGCATTGGCAGCAGAAATGACTAAGCAGTATAGCTAAGTTTTAGGACGGAAGTCCGAAGACCGAAGACCGAAGTTTCCTTTTTAACGTGATTTGCGTTAGTGGGAAACTTCCGACTTCGGTCTTCCATCTTCCAACTTTTTTATAAGAGTAATAACAATTTAAGAAATGGGTGCAAATCTAAAAGAAGTACGCGAGCGAATTAAGTCGGTAAAGTCAACGCAGCAGATCACAAGAGCCATGAAGATGGTTTCGGCAGCAAAGCTACGTAGAGCACAGCAGGCTATTACGGAAATGCGTCCTTATGCAGATCGTTTGAACGAAATGTTAGTGCATATACTATCTAATTCTGAAGGTTCTGCTTCTTCTAAATTTGGAGAAGAGCGTTCAATTAAAAAAGCACTTTTGGTAGTGGTTACTTCTAATCGTGGTTTATGTGGTGCTTTCAATACGAATGTTATTAAAGCAGCTGAATCAACGATCAAATCGAAGTATGCTCCATTGGCTGAGAGTGGTGACTTGACGATTTTGTCGATTGGTAAAAAGAGTTTTGATTATTTCAAGAAGCGTTATATGAATTGTGGAAAGATTTCAGATTATACTGAGATTTTTTCTGACTTAAGTTTTGATAATGTTTCTCAGGTGTCGCAATTAGTGATGGATGAGTTCCAAGCAGGTAACTACGATTCTTGCCATGTTTGTTACGGTCGTTTTAGAAATGCAGCAGTTCAGATTCCTGAGTCTGTACAATTCTTACCAGTAGAAAAAATGGTAAATGAAAGTGCGGCAGCAAGTAAGCACAATGATGACTATATCTTTGAGCCAGACCAAAAGACTTTGCTAGAGCAATTGGTACCAAGTATCTTACAAACAACTTTCTTCAAGTATTTACTAGATACACATGCTTCTGAGCATGGTGCTCGTATGACTGCCATGGAAGCAGCAACTGAAAATGCGGAAGACATGTTGAAGAATCTAAAAATTGTATACAACAAAGCACGACAGGAAGCTATTACAAAAGAGCTTTCAGAAATTGTTGGTGGAGCGGCTGCTTTGGAAGGATAAAGAGAAGAGCTGGAAGATGGAAACGGGAAGCACGAAGTGCCCTTATTATGGGGACTTCGTGCTTTTTGTGTTTTAGAAAAGAAGTAGTTTAATGGAAAATATAAAAGCTGTCAGATTTATCTGGTTACCTTGAGTAAGCCCATTACTCCATTTATGTTAGGTGGAACTTCCATCCTCCCACTTCTAACTTCCAACATTCCTTCCTACTATTGGCACCTTTTTCTGTTTTTTACGTTATCTTAGTTATCGGTTTTACCGAAAGAAAAAATATGAAAGCGATTATCCCAGTAGCTGGCGCAGGTACGCGCCTCCGACCACATACATATACGCAGCCAAAGCCACTGATTCCAGTAGCCGGTAAAGCTATTATTTCCTTTATTATCGATAAGTTAATTGATGTTGGAGTTGACGATTTTGTCTTCATCATTGGATATCTAGGTGAAAAGATAAAACTTTATGTGGAGCGAGAGTATCCGAACATTAAGATGGAGTTTATTCAGCAAAATGTGAGACAGGGATCTGCACACGCTATTTGGACTGCAAAAGATGCCATTAGAGGAGCAGAAGAGGTATTTATTGTATTTGGAGATGTGATTATCGATGTAGATATGGAAGAAGTGATGTCCCATGACACATCTTGTGTAGTTGTTAAAAAAGTACAAGATCCTCGTGAGTTTGGTGTGGTCGAATATGGCGAAGACAAATTTATAAAAAGAGTAGTAGAGAAGCCAAATATACCAAAGTCAGATATGGCGATGGTTGGTTTTTACAAAATAAAAGAGGTAGATGCTTTGCTTGATGCCGTCATCTATAATGTCGAAAATAATATCATGAGCCATGGTGAATTCCAATTAACGGACGCACTAATGAAAATGATTGTAGATGGTGTCAAGTTTTCAACGGTTCCTGTTAATAATTGGTTTGACTGTGGTAAGAAAGAAATTCTACTTGAGACCAATGCGATGTTACTAGATAAGGAAGGTTACGCTTCTTCCAACCTGCCAAGTTATGATAGTACGATCATTATCCATCCAGTAAGTATTGGTAAGGATTGTAAAATCTCCAATTCTATTATTGGACCTCATGTTACCATTGGTGATAATGCCGTGATCAATTATTCAATTGTCAAGGAATCTATTATTGGTAATTATGCAACGATTGAAGATGTAGTCTTACATCAGTCGATTGTAGGAAGTGATGCTGCGATTAAAGGTTCTAGCCAGAGTTTGAATATTGGTGATAATACGGAGATTGATTTTAGTTAGGGAGGAGACGGAAGTCCGAAAACAGGAAAGCTCAAATTCAAGAGGCAATTTCAAGCTCAGTTCCTTCAACGTTAGAAGGCCATTCCCAGCGCGCGCCCTCAATCCCTAAAGGGAAGTCTACGCTCATACTCAAACATATAGCTTTCCCATTCTAATTCCCTCAACGTTAGAAGGCCATTCTAATTCTAATTTTGATTCCCACTCCCACTCCCATTCCTACCTCCTTCCACATAATACATATCAATTTCCACATCATGCTTTATTGTAATCTTACCACGGTGAGTACAATGAAACTGGTCTTTTACTAGCTCATAAGTTGATTGAGAAATATTTACTTTTCCAACTTCGCCATTGTCTTCTAATCGAGCTGCAATGTTGACCGTGTCTCCCCAAATATCGTAAGCAAATTTTCTGATTCCAACTATTCCAGAAACTAAAGGACCGGTATGAATGCCAATTCGCGTTTCAAAATAGGGCTGGTTATTACTAGACTTTTCAGTAGCTAATTTTCGCATAAATTTTTGAATGTCTAAAGCTGCTTTAACCATGTTGACAACGCTTTCGCTATCAGGAGTAGGAATGCCACCTGCACACATGTAAGCATCTCCGATGGTTTTAATTTTTTCTAAACCATACTGTTCCATAATTTTATCAAATTCGCGGAAGCATAAATCGATTTCAGCAACCAATTCTTCAGGTTCTAGAAGTTGACTGATGAGGGTGAAACCTTTAAAGTCAGAAAAGAAAACCGTAACGTTTTCATGGCGCTTTGCTTTCGCTTTGCCATAGGTTTTTAATTCTTGTGCGATTTCGGAAGGTAAAATATTGAGAAGTAATTCGTCTGATTTCTTTACCTCTCGTTCTAGATCAAGTGTACGGGCGTGAACTTCTTTTTTTAATTTTATTTCTCTTTGGCGAGCTTGGTATAATGAATATTGTGATATCGCCATTAAGAGACCGAGTAGTAAAGCACTGCAAAAAGCGATGAACCACCAGGTTTTGTAAAAAGCTTGTTGTACATGAATGGGAATAGAAAGTTCTTTTTTATTCCAATCACCATTGCCGCTTCTAGCTCGTACTTTTAAGGTGTAATTACCATGCGGAATAATACTGTAACTAGCTGAGTTTATGGTTGATTCTTTTGACCATTCTTTTTCGTAACCATCGAGTTTGTAGCTAAAATAATGTGCACCCGGATTGGCATAATTAGCTAAAGCAAATTGAAAAGTGAAAAATTTATCTCGCCAAGAAAGCTCTATTTTCTTCCCATCGCCAATGCCTGTTTTATAAGCCATCAAGCTGTCGAGATGGCCATCTAATTTTGAAAACTCACTTAGTAGAATCTTTCCTTCGTGTTGTTCTTTTTGACGTAGAAAATGAACGCCAGGTTTAAAGGCATTGATACCATGTAAGCCACCGAAATACATGGTTCCATCGGTAGTTTGGTGAAAAGAAATACGGTTGAATTCATTGCCAGAAAGACCATTGTCTTTGGTAAAGTTGATAAAGCGTTTTTCGTTGACACTAAACCGAGATATTCCCAAATCGGTACTCACCCAAATAGCACTGTCACCTTCAGAAAGTAAACCATTGATGAAGCTGTTGGCTAAACCATGATTGGTAATGTAAACAGATATTTGTTCGGTCTCAATATTTAGTTGATGTAGACCATTACCGGTTGCGATCCAGAGATTACCAAATGCATCTTCGTGTACCCCATTTACTTTGTTGTGTAAAAGCGTAGGGCCGTTTTTGTTTTCCGTATGGTAATGAGCAAGCGTGCCCATCCTTTTGTCGATTTTATATAAACCGTTTTCAAGTGTTGCTAACCAAATGTAATTATTGGTTTTGCCTTGATAAATATAACTAATGTTGATTTTTTGAGTATCGATTATTCCGGTAAGGTCAACGAAATCCTTCAACTCTTTTGTAGATGGATTGTAGTAGGCAATACGATTAAGAAAACCAAACCAAACCAGTCCTTCATGGTCAACCATAACATCACCCAAGTCGGTTGTCGGCATACCGAGTATTGAGTCAACCTTCATTGTGCTGAGATCTATTCGTTTGCCATTGCCAGTCCAAATCGAATTTTGATAATGTAAAAGACCAAATGGAGGGTTATGAAAAGGATTGTTAGAGAAGAGCGGTCGTAACGAATTTGTTTTTGTATTGAGAACATGAATGGAATTGTAATAACTGAAATAGACATTCCCTTCCTTGTCACTCGTAATACCTCTCATACTGCAATTGGCATCCTGGCAGTATTCGTTTCCATCTGACATGTAATGCGTAAATAAGTCGTCAGAGCTCACCGCTCTTACCAAACCAAAATCACTTGCAATCCAAATGATTCCTGTTTGATCTTCAAAAATATCTCGATAGTTTACTGTGAACTTTGTGATATCTCTGATGTCTTGGTCAAAGTCTAAGGTTTTTTTATTCAGTGCATCATACATCCATAAATTGCCTATGCCACCAACCCAAATATTTCCATTTTCTTTTACATGGAAAGTAGAGAAGATACTTTTGTTGATCAATGCATTCGAAGCAGGATGAAGCTCAAAGTTAGGAGAACCTTTTTTGATAAAATAAATAGCACCATTGTTCATTAAGACCCAAAGTGTACGATCTTTTGTGACTTGCATTTGAGTAACCCAAGCTTTAGAATTACTGTCTCCTAATATAAATCGATTGACCTCTTCTCCATTTTTATCAATTTCCAGTAAGGTGTTTTCGTCATAACTAAAAAAGATATAGCCACCTAGTTCTGCAATGGCTCGTTTTGCAAAAGTCCCCTTACAGGCCATGATGTCCTGTACGCCAATTTCAGTATTCGATTTGTGTAAAACAGAACTTCCCGTTTCAGATGAATAAGCAAAGGACCAAAGATTTTTTTTGCTATCAACAAAAAGACTAGTAGGAGCGGTACCTTCATTCTCAGCGGAGGAGTTGTCTTCTAGATTAAAATCTTTAACATAGTTGCTGTTGGTATTAAGGCGAGCCAGTTGGCGAGGAAGTGATAACCAAAGAACGCTGTCGGACTCAAAACAAATATCAGAAACATAATTGTCGGGAATATAGCCGTCAGGTCTAGAAGTTCCGTATTTGAGAAAATTTTTGCTATCAAATCGGTTCAAGCCATTAATCGTTGCAATCCAGAGGTAGCCAGCTGAGTCCTGTGCAACTTTGAACGAATTCCGATGACTGAGCCCCTCCTCAAAGCCATAGACTTTAAACTGAATCTGATCCGAATTAGCTTGACCCAACACATTGTCAAACATGCAGAATATCAGAAATAAGCAAAAGTATTTTTTTAAAAAGCACATAAAAATTATTCCGGAAGCATTTATTGAAAAGCTAGCTTGTTTACTTGAATCAGAAAACCTTGTTGATTTGAGATGTCTCAATGTAGACCAAGCTTTTTTTTCTTCTCTGAAAGTAAAAAAAAATAGTTAAAACACATCTATTATTGCTGCTTAGTTGTTTGTTTTGTAACCCTGTATGAAGGATTGCCCCTCTACAGGCTTAAATCGATTTTTATGTCTCAACAAAAATAAAGATGAAAGTACAAGTAATAACAATAGGAGATGAAATTCTCATTGGCCAAATCATAGACACCAACTCAGCTTGGATGGGGGCTCAACTCAACGATGCAGGTTTCGATATTCAAAACATTACAACCGTAAGTGATGAAGAGCAGGCGATTAAAGACGCTTTAGATCAGGCGTTTCGTCAATTCGATATTGTCTTGATGACAGGAGGTTTGGGACCAACCAAAGATGACATTACAAAGAAAACGCTGGCAGATTATTTTGGGGTAGGAATGGTTTTTAGTGAATCTACCTTCAATCGTATTCAACGTATGTTTGAAAAATGGGGAAGGTCTACCACAGAGGCACATCGCTTGCAATGTTATATGCCAGAAAACGCAAAACTACTGTTTAATAAAATGGGAACCGCTCCAGGAATGTGGTTTGAACACAATGGGAAAGTTGCCGTGTCAATGCCTGGAGTGCCTTATGAAATGAAGTACCTAATGACCAATGAGGTCATTCCAAAGCTGTCCACTCAATTTACACCAAGGGCAGTCATTCATCGTACCATCCAAACGATTGGTGAAGGTGAATCTCGTATTGCAGATCGCATTGAACCAGTAACGGATAGTTTACCAGATTTTGTAAAAGTAGCTTTTTTACCAGGTTTAGGAAGAGTGAGAATCCGGTTGACAACAACAGGTGATAATGAACAAGAATTGCAACAATTGCTGGATGAAAAAGTAAAAGAGATAGTAGCTTTAATACCTGAATTTGTATTTGGTTATGGAACAGATAAATTAGAAGAAGTAGTTGGGAAGTTATTGATTGAAAAAGGTAAATATTTGACCTTGGCGGAAAGTTGTACGGGAGGATATGTTTCACATCGAATTACTGCAAACCCAGGAGCCTCTGCTTATTTTGCAGGCAGTATTGTTCCTTATTCGAATACAATAAAAGTGAATCAACTTAAGGTTAATCCCGAAACCTTAAAAGAACATGGAGCAGTGAGTGAAGCTACTGTGATAGAAATGGTGAAAGGATTATTGAACTTGATGGGAGCAGATATCGCAGTTGCTATTTCAGGCATCGCCGGACCAGGAGGAGGTACAGAGGAAAAACCAGTGGGAACGATTTGGTTGGCAGTAGGTGATAATGACAAAGTAGTAACAAGAAAATTAAATCTAGGCAAGAAACGTTTGCAAAATATAGAATATACAGGAAATCAAGTGTTGAATATGGTGCGACAGTTTTTGTTGGAAGAGTGAAAGAAGGAAGATAAAAGTCCGAAGACGGAA
>CALGLS010000520.1 GCA_937959375.1 uncultured Saprospiraceae bacterium | reverse complement strand
TTTCATGTACAAAATCTTCAAACGTCCTGTTTGAAAATTCAAGAACATACCCACTGGACATTCCAAGGATACGTTCAAGTTTCTTCTTTTCCAATTTAGTTAAATTAGACAATAGTAAATTCCATTCCTAGGGTGTAACGCTTACATAACAGGCTTACCGAAAAAGAAGTTACGAAATTCGAATTTATCGCAAAATGGGCTGAAACTGCAGAACTCAAACTCAACCGCTGAGTAGGTAAGTCCGTCGTTAATGTTCTTGTTAGGCAAAATGAGTTTTTACTTTGGCTTTTCGATGTTCACACGCTCCGAGATTAACATATTTGTAAAGCGACCTAATTGATCAGGTGTCAGCGAATTTTTGTTTAATTTTTTCATCCACCAAACTTTCTCATCAGCATTTATTGATGGTGAACTTTGGATTAGTGGAATAAGAAACTGTCTACCTTCCTCTATATATTTTTGATAGCACAGATAAGATTCCTCTACGAAGATTTTTGTAACACAGTCGTTAAATGAGTCAATCTTTACGTCATATCTTATTTGTTTTTTATCTTTACTATAGCAGGAAATAAATTTTAGTCTGTTAATTAGAGTCGTATCATCATCGTATATATTTATATTATCTATCTTTGAACAATGCGGGATATCATCCAATGAATTTGTCTTATCTAATGATGCTTTAACATTTTTATAGTTTATAACCTCATCTTTAACCCATTGATTGCCTATAGAATTTAATATTAATTTCTTTTTATCTTGGTCATTTTCTTCATCAATAAGTAAGCGGTAATGAATGACATCTATAATTCTCATATAATCATCCATCTCTTTTTTCAAGAGTCGTTCTGAAACATATTGACTGTAGTGGTGTTTAACCTCATCATCTCTCATCAGCTTGAGCCTTTCTAACAACTCATTCTGACGGTCGCCTGCAGTTATTTTTTTTGTAAGGTTTTTCAGCTCTTTCCTCATTTTCTCTACATCTATATTTTTTTCAATATAATCAGACATAATAAGCGAATCTTTAATCATAGCCTCGATATAATGCTTTTTTGTACCACTGAGACTTTCTGAATAAATATAAAGGCTTATGATTTTCTTTAATGTCTCAAGGCTTATGTCACTCTTATTTTTCTCTAAATGCTGTATTGCTTTTTTATCCTTAATCTTATTTCTCAATACCGATAAAGCTGCATCTTTACCTGTAATAGTTTGATTTACACTAGAAAATATTTTAAGTAGTGCATTTTCACCGTTTTTATAGCTTTGTAGTTGTTTTTCTAATTCCTTACTTTCTTCTTGATGCATTTCAAATATTGCAGATTCTTCGTTGTCATTGATGCTTTGAAAGGCTTTATCTATAAAAAAAAGAAGGATAGAAAAAACACCAGCAGCAGTGCCAATAGCAGTAAGTTTGCTAGGTAAAGACCACCTTAGCCACTGTTGCTTTGTTGGAATCAATTTGATCATATATTTTTCAGAGGTATTTTATTGCCTAACGCTGCGTTAAGTGGTGAGCAACGCTACCACTGCACTTAAAGCATTGTACCGTAAACACTAAATTTGAAGTAGAAGCAAAAATGCCGAGCGTTGGGAATCCGTCTTAAACGCTTTGTTAGCCCTTTATTGAACGAACGAACTCATGTTTAGAGCTATTAATTCGAGCTCCAGAGAGGTAAAAGTTGCCGCTTCCAACTAACCAAAACACCTTATCAACTGCGTAGGGAAGCACGCCAATTCGTGCACAATATGATACTACATCTTTGAAGATCGTATAGTCTTCTGTAGAGGATGTAATTCCAAGTTCGAAAGCTATATCATTAATGTGAGTATCTGGTTTAATGAATTGCGGAGAGACATTTTCTTTTAGGAAGTCACAAGCTAAAGCGAAACCAAAACCAAAAATTTCTTTAGACAGCAGAAGTGGTAGCGCTAGTTTTGATTGTTCATTTGTTAGGAATCCTTGAACAAATGCATCAAATTCTTCAACGGTTTTATATCTAGCAATAAACTCAGCTATCGAGATGATAGATTTACAATATATTACCCAGTGACTCTTATTGTTCGACTTCACCATTCGTCCAGGTGGCGTGTATTCACTAGCAACGATTTCATCAAAAAGAGCCTCCCAATCATCATATTTTGAATTTACCTTTATATGGTCAAACCCAAAAAGAATCGGTGATAATTTATCAATATCACCAATGCTGTTTGGCATGCCTTGCCTATTTTGAGCATGTAAAAGAAATGCTTTAAATAAACCAGATATTGAGTTTGGCTTTCTGTGCTTCCATTCATTCACATGAGCGTCAAGCATGTCACTATTTACCAAATCAAACGACAATAGATACGCTCGTGCTTCATTGTAATATTCTAATTCTTCCACTATTGTCTCCTGAAAGGGCTAACAGTATGATATACGGAATCTATGTTCATTGACTTTTACGGAATCCGTATAACCAGCTTTACATAGCCCTCATAAATCGTCGTAAGTGGCAGAGAAACATAACAAAAAACGACACTACCAATTATCGGCCAAGACTATACGGAATACACAGCCAAGTATCAATTAATCAT
>CALGLS010000519.1 GCA_937959375.1 uncultured Saprospiraceae bacterium | reverse complement strand
CCATTAGATCCAGAATTATTTGATAGCTTTTGCTTTAACCAAAATTATGGAGCTATTCAAGCTACTGCTACTCAAGAGCAATTAAGCATAAAGTTTTATGCTATAGATGACACTCAGACTCCAATCGATGAATTTGTGATTATTAGAAGATAACTATTTGAATTTAAAAGCTTAGTAACCAATGTAGCTACTCCTAAGATTGCTATTAAGGATTAATTTTTCGCCAACCGCTAATTCTGCTAGTATTCCTGTCATTCTTTTAGATGAAAATGCACTCCTTATTTTTTGAATGGATTCACTCATAGGTTCATCAGATAAATCGTATGTACCATAGTGCATGGGGATGAAGTACTTAGCACCTAAATCATGAAAAGCTTTTATGGCTTCTAAAGGATTTACATGGGAGCTCTTCATGATATATTGTGGAGCGTAAGTAGCTATAGGCATAAAACAAAAATCAGGTCGTCCCATGATTCTTTGTATTTCATTAAAGTGTTTGCCATAACCAGTATCTCCTGCAAAATAAAGTGTTTCTTGACCTGCTCTGATAAAAAAACTTCCCCATAGCGTTCTATCCCTAGCGTAAAAATTTCGTCGACTGTCATGTACGGATGGAAGAAATGTTATTTCTATATTTTTACAATTAAATTGTTGATACCAGCCGGCCTCTTGAATTTTTATTTTACCAAGTGGCTTCAAAGTTTTTGACATACTTAATGGAGTCAGTAATTCTATTTGGGGATTATTTTTTAAAATTCTCTTGAGTGATGGTAGGTCACAATGATCCCGATGGCCATGTGATAAAAGAATGTAGTCAATATTTCTAAAGTCTTCAATTTCGCATGGAAGTCCAACGGCTCTTTTACGAAATGGAATGTTTAGTAAACAAGGATCTATTAGGATCTGAATTCCATTTAATCGAATAAAAAATGCAGAGTGGCCTAGCCATACAATGACATCATCCGCACCACGAAGAAATGATCTATTCGGGAATACTAATACGTCAGAATCATCTATCCGTTTTTTCTTTCGTTGTGGATTTATTGATAGCTTCCATTGTATTTTCTTCAACCATGAAGGATGATCGTAGTGCTCCTCGTTTTGATAAATTCCGTTTATAATTTTATTGCCAGGATAGTCTGTTTTTACAAAAGTAAGATCGGAGTTGGACGCATACTTTATTACTTGTTTTAATTTCATTTGTGATCATTTTAAATGATTGGGATAATAAGAGGTATTGGTATTCTTTATTTAGCAAAATCCCAAGTCATCAAAAAGCCATTTGGTGCAGGATAAAAAGACAAAGTTTTATCTTTCTTGCGTTTATGCAAATGAGGTATCCCAACTCCAACAAGAGCACCAATACAATATCCTACGATAACATCTGAATAAAAATGTTTACCCGCCCGAACTCGAAGATACCCAGTTACTGCAGGAATGAGTGCTGCTCCAGTCCATACATAGGGTTTGAATTTTGAATCAGGAAAGTGATCTGAGAAAACTTTTGCTGTAAAGAAATAATTGGCTGAAGTTATAGAGGCATGACCTGAGAAAAAGGAAAAACGAGCTTGTCGTGTTTGTTTTTTAGCTAAGTTTACAGAATCATTATAAGTAAAAGGCCGAGACCTTTTGGTAGTACTCTTGGTAAGTAGCGTAAGACCTCCCGTTATTAGTACCACCTCTCCATATAAAAGTGCTATGTTGCCAAATTCAGATCTAGATTGCTTATTTGTTAGAAATAAGGCAGGTAAACTAAATGAGCTAAACAAAAGAAAATCACTCCCAGTAGCCGCAGCAGTAGAATAGAAGGAAGTAATTTTA
Organism: uncultured Saprospiraceae bacterium; assembly: GCA_937959375.1. Taxonomy (GTDB): domain Bacteria; phylum Bacteroidota; class Bacteroidia; order Chitinophagales; family Saprospiraceae; genus CALGLS01. The sequence goes on along the minus strand of CALGLS010000519.1, from coordinate 2,164 downwards.
CGGTCGAATTTATTGATCGAATTTGGGTCAAGTGCAAGTATTTCTTGTAGACTTAATGGCTTAGTATTTTTGCTTAAGATTTGGCCAGGTATAGCAGTTGAAAAACCAAGTCCAAGATAGATTGACTCTTTTTTCCAATCGATTTGATATGGAGATTGTGCGGTTAGTAGTAAAGGCGAGAAGCAAAGTAAAAAGAAGAATATTCTCAATCGGGGCATGTGTTTTTATTTATTGATGATTAAACTTCGGTAAGCATGGTAAGCTTCTGTTTTTAAGTGAATGAAATACAGGCCATTAGTCAAGTCTTCAATAGGCAGTTCAATTGTCTCAGCGTCAGAATTTGGAACTGACTCAAATCGCTTCACCAACCTTCCATAAGTATCATAGATATTTCCATCTAAATAAATGTGCTTGTTTTCTTCTGTCCATTTTAAGTAGCAATAGTCAGTCGCGGGACTAGGGTAGAGTGTAAAAGCAGCATTGTTAAGTGGTATTGCTACAGCAGAGGTCGCATCATTATTAAATCCAAAAGTTGCAACCCGTGCTTCAAATGGGCCAGTGCCATTTGGAATGCGTGCTAATGTTATGTTGGCATCCTGAGGACCATAAGGAATGGAGTCTAAAAATGTGTTGTCAGCCGCTGTGAAATATATTGTTTCTCCATTTTTACTCAGCTTGAAATTTGCATGAAGGGTTCCTTGAGATAGGTCATTATCAGCCCAGATGATGAGATATCCGTTCGGACTAATTGATGTGCCATTTGGAATACTCCATTTTTGTAAAAGCAAGGCGTCGTCTGATAAATAATAACCACTGAGGTCAACTGTTTCATTGGTCAAATTGTGTAATTCAATCCAATCGTCGTATTGTCCTGCCTCATCAACTATTTGAGTTAGTGTATCATTGTCAGCCATAAATTCATTGACAACAATGGTCTGTGAAAAAACTGAAAATGAGCTACCAATGAGCAGTAATAAAATGAGTGTCTGCTTGAAAAGTATCATATTGTTTTATTGTGAATTGTGAATTGTGAGAATTCTAAGATTCCCCTTACCAATACGATTTCTTAGAATAGAATAGCTGCGTTTTATAAAATAATATATAGATAGTTTTGACAAAAAAGAAGGGAAGAAAACAGCATTTTCTTCCCTTAAGCGAATCGAATATTTATATAACTAAATCAACTCATTAATCTAAAAATTCCAAGTCAAGCCCAGCTCTGCTTTTAAACCTGCAGGAGAGACTGTCTTGATCGCATCTTTAGGTGCCTGACGCAAAACATCACTAAAGCGAACACCTGCTAGGATTCCAAAGCCAGAAAAAATTCTTTGGTTATAACCAATCATTGCAGTATAAGCAGGAGCATTTCCCGCAAATGAATATCCACCACCTGCTTGAATAAATAATGGTAATTTTTCTGACAACTTAAATGTAACTGTACCCATTAGGTTTTGACCAAATTCAATCTCATCATCGTCGCAATCCTCATCTTCATCGTCGTCATCTTCATCGTCGTCGTCCATCTCGTCATCATCATCTATCTCATCGTCGTCGTCATCATCATCGTCATCGTCATCACAGAAAGAAACAAAAGTATTCTCTGCGTTGTAATACCCAGCAGCGGATGTAGATAAGCTCCCCATAGTACTTACACCAAAAGAGAAACGGCGGTTTAATCTATAAGAGATATTGAGCTCTCCTATATTTATTCCTTTGAGGTTTACTTGATTTAAGTTGTTAAGTGCAAAGGCTGAAGATCCAGCACTAGCTGTTACAGAAAATTTGTTTAAAATATTGCTTGCTTTTGAAAGAGGGGTAGTTTCCTCTCCAGCATTTGATAGATCAGCGCTTGTCGTTTGTCCGTGGAGACCGACTGTGCATATGACAAATAGAAAGAGTAAAAGATGCTTCATTGTTTTAAATTTTTATGATGAAAAATAAACAGGTATAAGTTGCAGCCTAAACCTGCTTTTGTATAAATCAACTATATAATAGATTTCAGAAATGTCAGTTGATTGCTAGATTCGTTTAGCTACTTACAGATATTAAATGTATAAAGTTGACTGTCGCCATTACTTTTAAGTTCACATGTAAGTGAAATGGTACAATTATCATTAAACACAATTCCCTCAAATTGCTCGTTGTACGGAAGGTCTAGAAACTG
>CALGLS010000518.1 GCA_937959375.1 uncultured Saprospiraceae bacterium | reverse complement strand
AGAATTTAAAATTTTCAACCGTTGGGGAACCTTAGTTTACAACAATGAAACACCAGATACAGGATGGGATGGAACCCATAAAGGAAAGCCTTCACCATCCGATGTTTATATTTACAGAATTGTATTTGAACGCTTTACTGGCGAAATAGTAACGGAAACGGGTGATGTAACTCTAATTCGATAAATTATTTTCAAAAAAAAAAGCGGTAATAATTGAAAAATTATTACCGCTTTTTTTATGTTTTCATCTCAAGGGAAAAAGTAACTTTTTCAAGAACTTTTTTTCTACATTTCCATTCCTTTATTTCCTGTTTTATTAAGTAGTGTGTTTTGTTTGTTTTGACAAACAAACAAAACTAGATTATTTACTTTCTCAACACATAAAACACGTTTTTCTACTTTTAAAAACAATTGATTTTATAAAAACCAAAACAAACGACAACTCATTCATTAACAGCAAGATACAAGCCTTTATGTTTACACAAAAACATCATTCTTTTTTTATTCCTATTCCAATTAAATTCTTTCAAAGCAAACAGTTTAAAATTTCTCTTTTAAAAAATTGGTAAGTAGCTTTTGGAAGAAATTACAACAGTAAAAGACATCAAAAAAACAGTTAAAAAACTACTACTCTTCGTCTTTATTTTTTTCTTTTTATTTACAAAAAAGCAGGGTTATATTTTCTAAATAAACTAATAAAAAAAAAGTGCGAAAAGTTTTTTTTTTTGAAGACACTTGATTAGTAAATAAAAATTCAATTACTTTGCTAAAAATTAGGAAGTTATAAAATCAAAAAAACGTTTTTGAAAAACACATTTCTAGTTTTAAAAAGATCATTGAAAAAACGATTTTAATTTCATGAAACTTGTTGCAAATCTTTATTTGAATTTTGCAGTTTTGTTTTTCAAAAAAAAGAAAACACTAAAAAGAAAAACAAAATTCAAATAAAGACGTAACACTTCTCGTTAAAGCACCTCGTTCACAATTACCATATTACATTTTTTTGTAGAATGGAATAATAATTGTTTCGTTGTGCACGAGCTTATTTATTAACTAAACTTTTTACAATGGCTGTAAAAAAATCAACAAGCAAGTCTGCTTCAAAAGCGAAAGCAAAGAAAGCGACTGCTACCCGAGCAAAAGCTGCGCCTAAGCGTAAGACTGCTGCTAAAAAGAAGACTACTGCAAAGAAGTCGACTGCAAAAAAAGCAACTGCTAAAAAAGCTGCTCCTAAGCGCAAGACTACTGCAAAGAAGTCAACTGCTAAGAAGACAACTAAAAAAGCAACTGCTAAAAAGGCTGCTCCTAAGCGTAAGACTACTGCAAAGAAGTCGACTGCTAAGAAGACAACTAGAAAAGCAACTGCTAAAAAAGCTGCTCCTAAGCGTAAGACTACTGCAAAGAAGTCAACTGCTAAGAAGACAACTAGAAAAGCAACTGCTAAAAAGGCTGCTCCTAAGCGTAAGACTACTGCAAAGAAGGCTACCGCTAAGAAGACAACTAGAAAAGCAGCTCCTAAAAGAAAGACTACTGCTAAAAAGACGACCGCACGTCGTAAGTCTACTAGCAAGAAGAAATAAAAATCTTTCGGCTAATTTAGTACTAGCAAAAAAATGCCCTGGAATAGTTATTCCAGGGCTATTTTTATTTTAAGTTGGTTAGGACTCCTAAACCAATCTTATTCAAGTAATTTTTTTCTACGCCTACTTTATCATCAGCTTTTGAGTAACTGAGCTTTGCGCGTTATTCAAACGAACAAAATAAGTTCCAGCCTCGTATTCAGCAGCATCGATAAAGTACTTTGATTCTCCAGCAGGAATATCTCCTTCAAAAACAATAGCTAATGTTCTACCTAACACATCTGTCAGTTCAATAGATGCGTCTGCAATCAATTGATTGGTTTGTATTGGAATACATGTTATTGCTGAAGCAGGATTTGGGAATATAGCTTTGATCTCAGAAGATGCTACCAAATTTTCAGTAGAAACAAAGCCAGAAACGGTAAAGTTAAAGTAACCTTCAGGAGCTGTGATTGGACGAACTTGCTTTTTGCCATCATTTGCTTCTGCATCGATGTAGTAGTAAACCGTTGTTCCTTCTGGTTGATTAGGGATAGCTGCTTCCCAGTTATTATCTCCTAAACTCGTCATTGCCACTGCCGTGTAAGCCGCATTCAAGTCGGTTTTGTAATACATCACTGCATAGCTAATTCCTTCTCTGTGTTTGATATTTGCTTCTACTAAATAGTCATTAGTATTAGCCGTAGTCACGTTGCGTAACTGTTGGTGGGTAATCAAAAGTGGATTATCTGTTCCTATTTCTTTAGTGATACAGTGAATCGCTCCACTCAAAGGAATGATATCATTACAATCAATTCCTACCACTTCATAACCAGGCATTTCTTCTTGCCAGATGCGAATAGCTGTTGTATCATATTGCTCTTCGTAAACAGGTAGAAGAATGGCTTTGTTTACAAAAACGGCATTCGTATATGTTCTATAATCACCGTTTGTGTTTGGGTATGCATTACCTTCAGGGGGCATAGGCATACGAACAATTCGATATGGGGTGCCATAAGGCGTTGTGAAATTAGACAACACGTACTGAATGTTTGCTTCAATCTGAGGACCATCAGCAATTCCTTCAGGATATTCTCCAACCAACAATGTTGTTTCATTCAACAACTTCATGTGCATGTCGATATGGTGAATGGCATCATACGGCAAAACGGTCATTTTAGGATAAAGATCAATGCCCATATAGTCGCTCATAATTTGATCGATATCTTCTGGAGAATGATTACTTGTTCCCCATTGATTGGAAGCATCGTTTTCTTCTAGTACCAATTCTGAGGAAAATGCCATTCCTAAACCATCCGCCATAAAATTACCTCCAGTATGTACCAAATCGGTTGGTGCATTAGTAGTGCAATAAAGCGGAATATTCAATTCGTCAGCGATGACTTCAGGAACTGCATCATCCAAAGGTCTTGGACGATTGTAAATCCAATCAACAAATCCAAGTGTTTCTACATCATTCAAGTAAACGGTGTTTGGTCCATAATCACGAATCCAAATACTATTGTAATCATCTTCGACAAAGGTGACATTGGTCAAATCAATTCCTTGGGCATTCAATTGATTGATGACAGGAGCTTGATTTGTACAAATGATAATCACTTGACATTGCTCAACAGCAGCAGCAACAATCTGTGTAAGAATTCCGGTAAACCCAGTCCAAGTAATTGCCAAGGCTTGTAACTCTTCCCATTCTGCCATTGTTCGAATTGAAGCATCAGCAGGTAGTGGCTCACAAGCAACTACTGTGCGGTTTTGGCGCCATTCATTGTAAGCAGGAATTAGCAACTCCTCGCCTTCTGCAAATCCTTTAGGTAGCATTTCATCTGTGCTTTGCGCAAAGCTACTAGTAACAACAAGAAGCGAGAATAAAAGAGAAGAGAAACGAGAAAGGAAGTTTGTTGTAAAAACTGGTTTCATGGTTTGTGATTTTAGTAAGTAGATGTTCTATTAGAAAAGAGCATGTGAATTGGATTTAAACAGGGGTGAGTTAATTTCCAATTCACATACTTAATTTCCGTTTTTAAAATTTAAAAATCAAGCCTAAACTTGGCAAAATAGGTAATTGGTCTCTTCGTTCATAAGCCACTCGATCAAAGAAGAAGATATTCTGTCTGTTGTAGACATTGGTTACACTTGCAATGGTTTCAAGACTTGTTCTTTTGGAAAACTTGATGGTGTTTTTCAATGAGAAGTCAAGGCGGTGGTAGTATGGAAGACGACCACTATTTCTTTCATCAGAATAGATCACTTCAAGTCTAGGCTGATCTGTATTGTAATTACTACTCAAACCACCAAAGTAATCATGTCGTCCAAAGAAACCTTGAGTTAACGTAAAAGGGAAACCTGATCCCATATTCCAACGTGCACCAAATTCCCAGTTTTTCTTATCACCAAAAGTATAGGTTCCTAAAAAGTTGACATTGTGTCGACGATCAAAAATGGTTGGATAAGTTTGTTCTCCATCAAATCGGTTAACATAACCGATTGAGTAGGTTAGCCAAAGGTAAAGTTGACGCGCTTCGTATTTCACCAAAAAGTCAAGTCCATAGGCATCTCCTGTTTCTTTAGAGTAATCAGGATCTTCTGCAACAAGTTTGTTTCTATTGATATTGATGAGTTGCGTAAACTTTTTGTAGTAAGGCTCAACGTTTAACTCAATTTGGTCTGTTATGTCAAATTCAAAACCTGCAACACCGTGAATGGCACGTTGCAATTTATCTTCAGTTTCTTCACGAGTACCTGGTTCGAAAACCGTTTCTTCTGGTCCAGCCAAGAATCCAACAAACAGATTCACTACGTCTTCTTCGTTTACGGTACTCAACAAATTCTGCGTATAGACTCCTGCACCCATTTTAAAGCGTATCCTGTCCGTTATGTTATATTTAAGCCCGAACCTTGGCTCTAATGAAAAACGCGACTGAGAGGCGTAATAGATGGCTCTAAAGCTAGGCTCTACTACTAAGTTTTTCATTTTGATCTTATATTTCATGTAACCAGACAACTCAGTTGTGAAATCACGTTGTTCGAAATCAAAACCAAAAATATTTTTGAATTTAAAATTGGTGTTGAATCCATTAAATTCGAAACCGTATTTCAACTCATTGTCTTTATGAAAATAAGTAAAGTTGAAATCTACATTGTACGTTGTAATGCTACTACTACGCGGATCAGAATCTACTTCGTCCAATGAGATATCATAATTAGAAAAAGCAGCTGTACCTCCGATTAATAAAGTAGAGGCAGGAGGAACTAAAGTGAAGTTTGCTCCCATTCCAAAGTTGTTCCAATTAAATCGTGCTAGGTCTTGAAAATTAACATCATCATTGAAATTAAAACCAAAAAGTTTTAGTTTAGATCCATTCGGAGCATTAAAAGAAACATTACCATAAATATCTTGAAAATTATATGGCAAACCAGCAGAGTCTGCGTAACTGTATATTTTCTTAGAGGTTTGTTCCAAGTAAGAATATTTTCCTGTGAGCATGAAAGAAATTGATCCACCTCTTTCTTCATTAAAACGCTTAAGGGGACCTTCCACCATAAATTTGGAAATAAATGGATTAGCGGAAACCAAACCACCAAAATTTTTCTTGTTACCATCACGAGTCGTGATATCAACTATGGCTGAAGTAGCTCCTCCATATTCAGCATTGAAACCACCAGTTAGGACATCCACACTTTTAATTGCCTCTGTTTCAAAAACGGAGAAGAAACCAATCGAGTGAAACGGGTTGTAAATTCGCATACCATCCAGCATGATTTTATTCTGAATGGGTGAACCTCCCCTTATGTAGATTTGTCCGCCTTGATCTCCTGTAACAATGACACCGGGAATAACGGTTAGATACTGCGCGATATCAGCCTCACCTCCAATGGTTGGCAATGCTTTGATCTGCTGTGCGGAGACGGTAACGGTTGAGATTTGGACATCTTTTTTTGCAGCTTCTCTTTTACCAGAAATATCAATCGTCTGCAGCTCAATACCAGAAGGGCTGAGATAAAGGTTTTCATATTTTATCGATCCTTTCTTTACGACAACTTGCACAGAAGTACTATCATAACCGATGTAACTTGCTGCGAGGGTGTAGGTACCTACAGGAACATTAGAAATAGAGAAGAAACCATCAATATCCGTATTTCCTCCAAGGTTAGAGCCTACTAAGTAGACATTTCCAAACATAATCGGCTCTCCGGAATCTTTGTCGAATACATTTCCTCTAATTGTTCCTTTTTGTGCAAAAGTACAGCCAATCAGGCCGATAATAAGGCCAAGCGTCAATAGTAATTTTTTACTCATGAATTTGAAATTCAGTAATTTGTTGTGGTTCTTTGATGCGATCAAAGAATTTAATTTGAAAAGAACACAAATATAATTCTTTAAGGTTAAGTCACTTCATTTAAATTTGTCATTCTTAAAACAAAACTTGATTGATCTGGTGTATTGCTAAAAATTATCGTAACCCAATTTTAAAGTTTCGCATTTGTCCATCTTAGAGCATGTTAAAATTTCCATTTAATTGCAAATCAATGTTTTATGAACCTCGCGTCCAATTTTAGAATTCAGTTAGCTTGCTAAACTCATTAAAAAATTGTTAGCGAGAACCATAAACTCTTGATTTTCATAGGAAACTAAATTTAAACATGCTCTTAAATTAACATACGCTCTTGAGAATTTACTTCATTTTTACTTTATTCTTTATACTAATGACTTCTTGTGGAACAGAACCGGAGGTTTCAGAGCAAGTTGTCCTGAGTTCTCCTCCTACAATCGTAGATACTCTCAGTCTTGATCTGCTGATATTTAAATCAGAAAACGTTTTGGAAGTTTGGCAAAACACTGATAATCAATTCAAAACCTTCCAGCTAATCAATGATGTCAACTACCCTATCGGCCTGTTTGAATGGAAATTCAATCAAAATGACCCTAATAAAGTAGTTTTCTCTTCTCCTTTTCATCTGAAAAAACAAAAGATAACAGCTATTCCAAACCAAGCTACTTTTCCAATGATTCAATTGGATAAAGCTTTGGAGCAGGAAGATTTTGAACATTTACTTACTCTATTGGGGCAGCATCAATCAGGCAAACTTTTAATTTTTCCAAATAAACCCTCAAAAAATGAGGCCTTCCGTTCTACACTAAACTCAGCACATTGGACGCCAGAACTTCATGCTTTTCTTGAATTAGAACTAAAAAAATACTCAATTAACAATGGCAATTGAAAAACCTACAATAGTTATTTTGGATGGTTATACGCTTAACCCAGGAGATTTGAGCTGGGAATCTATAACGGCTGTTGCCCAAACCAACATTTATGAGCATACCCCTGAAGATGAAATTGTGACAAGAGCACAGGGGGCCAAGGTGGTTATGGCCAATAAGACGATATTAAGCGCTAAAACGATCGCTGCACTGCCTGAGCTTGAATGCATCTGTGTATTGGCAACAGGCTATAATAATGTTGATTTGGCAGCAGCCAACAAAAGAGGAATTCCGGTATGTAATATCAGCGGTTACAGCACTCCTGCAGTTGCACAACATGTGTTTGCATTGCTTTTAGAGTTGACGAATCGCGTCGCTTTACATCATCAAACGGTTGTGGCAGGAAAGTGGGCTAAATCAAGAGATTTCTCCTACACAGAACAAACGATTATTGAGTTAGCAAGTAAAACCATGGGAATCTACGGATTAGGAAAAATCGGAAGAGCCACTGCGAAAATCGCCAGAGCCTTCGGAATGGAGGTTATTGCAACTAGCAAAAGTGTTCCTGATGATGAGACTGATTTTATTGATCGAGTTGATTTGCATACGCTTTTCGCGCAAAGCGATGTCATCAGTTTACATGCAAATCTTAGTGCAAAAAATGAGGGAATCGTCAATAAAGCGCTGCTTAAGCAAATGAAATCAAGCGCTTATTTGATCAATACCGGGCGAGGTGGTTTAATTGTCGAGGCAGATCTCAAACATGCATTAGAAAATAATCAACTTGCAGGAGCTGGATTAGATGTTCTCTCGGTTGAACCACCTGTAAATTCAAATAGCTTGATTGAAGTCAAAAATTGTATCATCACACCACATATTGCTTGGGCTAGCCATGCTGCTAGAAAACGACTGATGGAGATCGCAGCAGATAATTTAAAGGCATTCTTTAATGGAAAACCCCAAAATGTAGTGAACCCCGAGGTTTTATAAGTTGCGTATCCGGCATAAATTTGGATTTGGATGGTATTTGAAGCATTTACAGATAGTAATTTGGTCATCAAGTCGAATTCAGAGGAAAAATTACTCGTTTAAAAAGTCCTTACCTCTCTAAAGTCCGAAGAACTACTGATTTGTAACAAACTGTTAGTCATAATCTTCCATAATCATGATTTCACTAATTCTTTAAGCAAAGGACACAACAATTATGTTGATTTTTTTGCAAATGAAAGGGAATTGGTATACCTTTCTAATTTTCAGTTAGTTACATTATGACTAATAGCAATATGTACCCTGAAAACACACAGAATCCAAGCTGATTTTATGGAGCTAAAGCCAGCTACTATTTGATTCACCTTTTTATGAAACATTGTAAAATAAACAAGCTAATTATGAGATTTACAAATCTTCTTTTCAGTCTATTTGCCCTGCTTTTGGCAACGACCGGATACAGCAACAGGATCTATTTAGATTTTGATTCAGGCTGTATGGACGTTTATGAATACCAATTCATAGGCGATAACTCCGGTAAAATTCAATTGGTATACCACATCAAATTAAACGATCGAGAAAAAGTTATTCTTGAGACGTTTATCGACAAAGACACTCGACTTCCAAAAAAGCCCAGTAAAACTCGGTCATGTGGTGATCTTTCCATCAATGAAAGAACTGTCCGCCAGATCAACAGTGGTGATTTAGACCTTTACATTCTTCGAAAGAATGGTCGAAACTTTAATGTTTCAATGGTAAGAAAGGCCCGATACGCTCAAGTATCTTCTTCGACCACTGGGTATTCAATGCCAGATGCTCGTTTCAGCTACAAGTTTTCTCAACCTGCAAATGGAATTGATCTAGCATCAAAAGGTTCTAATGCAGCTGTTTACTTTAAAGGAACACTTTCACATGAGTGTCCAAAGAAATACTTGTTTAACAAGACTTCTTCTAATGGAGATAGAAACTATACTGAGTTTATCATCATTCCTGAAATTGGAATTATTGAAGAGAAATCAGGTATTAACGAAAATGATGCTGCTAGAAACGTCAAAACCCTAGTTAAGGTAAATGGCAAGCCAGTAAATGATTTTGTTCAAAACTATTGTTCTGCCATGTCTAGAAATGGTTCTGGAAAGTTTTTCCGAGCTGGAGCTGGAACGGTTGACAATCCTTCTGGTCCGAGACCAACAAAGGCTGAAACAGAGTCTAGTATTTTCCAAAAGCCAAGTTTACGAGATAGAGTTACTGCGGTTAACGAAGAAAGAAATAGAGTAAATACTGGAACAACTGTAGTGACTAATAATCCTCCAGTATCGACTTCAAACTGTACTTTTTATAAAGACATTGATAAAGGCTTATACTTTGACTGGACCACAGGTGCATTAGCGAATGGATCTTGTGGTGGAAATGATTATTCGAATGGTAATTTGATTGGTGGTCCTTTGGTTCGTACTAATACGACCGTGGTTGTAACTGATCCTAACCCACCAGTGATTATTACGAACCCTGCTCCTACTACAACTTGGGTTGAGCCTACTCCAGTCGTGAACAGTTCTAACTGTGCTTACCAATCAAGGTATGGCGTTCACGTTGTTCAGAAAGATGAGACCCTTTATGGTATTGCACGTATTTACGGTGTTTCACACAAGGATTTAATCAAATGGAACAATTTGAATAGAAAGGGTTTAATCAAGCCTTGTATGCAATTGCTTACTCGTGCCAACCAACCTGCTCCTACTCCTATTGAAACGGATTATGTTTCTCAGTACCACGAAGTACGTCAGAATGAGACGCTTTATGGTATTGCTAGAAAGCATGGTTATACGGTTGATCGTTTGCGTAAGATGAATGGAATGGGTGAATCTGACAAGCTTTATGTTGGTCAACAAATTAAGGTTTCAGATTGTAACTGTCCTGCAGATTCGCAAGTTGCTTTTTCTGGTAATGTTCCTACTGCTTTCAATGAAACTGGTGGTCGAATCAATACTGGTTCTGTGGTTACTTCTACTCCTGCTCAGCGTAAATATCACGTTGTGAAAGAGAATGATACGATTTATAGCATTGCTAAGAAGCATGGTGTTTCTGTGGCGAGTTTGAGATTGATTAATGATCTTGAGGAGAACGAGATTATTATTCCTTACCAGCGTATTTATTTGTCTAATTAGTAGGCAAATTGATTTTAGGAAGAGAACCCAAGCTTGTTGAACAGGCTTGGGTTTTCTTTTTGGATTTTCCTTGGTTTTCTTCTAGCGGGTTTTGAAACGCATAGAGTTTTTGGATGCTAAATGATTTTATTTGGTTAGAATAAATGGGGAGGAAACGTTTACTAAACTTTTGAAGTTTAGTAAACGTCCAAAGGTCCACTCATTCCGGACTTTGACCAAATGATATCACTTGGAACCAGTTTTTGATTCAACACTTTGTTAAAAATTTCGGGTATTCGGGTGAGATTTGTATATTTGAGTTTGCTCAAAATAAAGATCCCAGTTGAACTAAAAGAATACGAAGTAAGAATGAAGATTTGAATGGTTAACCGTTAAAAAAAGTGCATAGTGACTAAAAGAGCCAATAGCTTATCCGACTGGACAAAAACAACATTTATCATATTAGCCGTAGCTTCTTTAGCTGGCTTTTTTATACTCTCTCCTGGTAAACAGACTGCCACCTATTCTAACGTAGATCATACGCTTGGTGCTTTTCCTATTGTGGAACCTCATCTTAAATATGGGTTTGAGTTTAACCATTTTCAGGTAACTGAAGATAAATTAAAGCCTAATCAATTTTTGGCAGATATCCTTATTGAACATAAGGTTGACTATCAGACGATTGATCGAATTGCGAAAGGATCAAAAGATATTTTTGATGTAAGAAATTTGAGGGCGAATAAGCCGTATACCATTTTGACAAAAGATACGACTCAGGGGGCTGATTACTTCATTTATGAGCCCAATGTGTATCGGTATGTAGTTTATGATTTGAAGAAAGAGACAATTGAGGTTGTGGAACGAGAAATTACGACTGAAATCGCTGAAGCTTCTGGTGTTGTTGAAACTTCGCTTTGGAATACAATGGTGGATAATGGCCTGAGTTATGATCTGACATCTCGCATGGAGGATGCATTGGCTTGGACGATTGATTTTCACCACATTCAAAAAGGTGATAAATTCAAATTGGTTTTTGAACAAAATTACATTGATGGTAAAGCAGTTGGCGTTGGGGAAATAAAGGCAGCGCTTTACAATACTGGTGGAACTGAATTTTACGCTATTCGCTATGAGAATGATCGACACAATGGTTTTTATGATCTTGAAGGAAGATCCATGGAAAAGGCATTTTTGAAAGCTCCAGTTAAGTACTCCAGAATTTCATCTCGATATAATGGACGTGGCCGTTTCCATCCGGTACTAAAGCGTCGAAAAGCTCATCTTGGGACGGATTATGCAGCACCTAGAGGAACTCCGATTTTTGCTGTTGCTGATGGTCGTGTGACTAAGCGAGCTAGAACTCGTGGAAATGGAAACTATGTCAAAATTAAGCACGATGAAATTTATCAGACTCAATATCTTCATATGTCAAAATTTGCGGATGGTGTCAATGTTGGTACTTACGTAAAACAAGGACAAACGATTGGCTATGTTGGTTCTACAGGACTGGCAACTGGTCCACATGTTTGTTTCCGATTTTGGAAAAACGGCAAACAAGTTAATCACTTGAAGCAAAATTTGCCTCCACCGGAGCCCATGCCTGAAGAAGAACGCCCGAAATACTTATTGGTAAAAGAGAAAATGAAAAATATGTTGGACGGAATTGCTTATCCTAATACAGGTGAGACGGAGAATGCTGTTGAGGAAGTGTCGTTTTCGGAAGTGGAAACAAAGGCGCAATTGTCGTCCTCTAAATAACTCGCTTAGAAAAGGAAAGATTCAATTTTTAAAACTCAAATTCGATTCCATTGCTTAGACACTTGTAATGTATAAAATTGAATTTGAGTTTTTTATGCTTTTTCTAGCGTAAAGCCAAAGGTGGAACCTACGCTTAATGTACTTCTAAGGTTGATGGTTTGTTTGTGCGCCTCTATGATGTGCTTTACAATTGACAAGCCTAAACCTGAACCTCCAATATCTCTGGAACGACTTTTATCTACTCTGTAAAAGCGATCAAAAACGTGATTTAAATCTTCTTTATCAATTCCAATTCCGTCGTCTGCAACCTCTACCAAAATGTACTCTCCCATATCGTAGAAGCCTATTTTTGTTGTACCATTTAATGAACCGTATTTTATGGAATTCGCAAGGAGATTATTGATGACTTGGCGGATATTTTCTTTGTCTGCATTGACATCAAAGTCGTTGTCAGCACCTTGTTTTAATCGGAGTGTAATGTTAAGAGGTTCTGCCATCATCAGATGATCTTCGATGCATTCTTCCGCCAAAGCTCGAATGCTAAATGATCTTAGATCAAGGCTCAATTCTCCTGATTCTAATCTTGTAATTACTTCTAGATCTTCAACAATCGTTTGTAGTCTTTGTACATTCACACTTGCTCGTCGGAGGTAATCCATGTTGATCTTAGAATCGTAAAGACCACCATCTAAAAGCGTGTAAAGATAGCCTTGCATATTGAAGATTGGCGTTTTCAATTCATGCGAAATATTACCTAAAAAATTGCGTCGATACTCTTCTAAAGAACGCAGGCTTTCAATCTCTTTTTCTTGAGAAGCAGCCCATTCTGAAACATCATGTTCGACAGCAGATAATACGTCTGTGTCCAACTCAATATTGTTTTCATTAAACTCTTTACTTTGTCGCTTGAGCCTATGAATGGTTTTATAAATCAGCTTAATTTTTCGATAGATATATTTGCGCAAAGCAAAGGTAAGCGTTACGTAAGTTACTCCAAAGGTAATGAGTGCAAATACGAAAATATACAACCACGGAATCTCAATGAGACCTAAAATATTGAAAAAAACTAGGCAGGCCAGTAAGATGCCTCCAACAATAAAAGCAACGTAGATCGCTAGCTGCCTTGGTGTTGCATTTTTCAACATAGATAGATGTTATTCAGTTTAAGTTAGAGCATCTCTTCGCTAAAATTCAAATTTATAACCAATTCCTTTTACCGTTTTGATATAAGAGTCACCAATCTTTTCTCGTAATTTTCGGATATGAACATCAATCGTTCGGTTACCTACGATTACATCGGTACCCCAAATTTTATGGAAAATTTCGTCGCG
>CALGLS010000517.1 GCA_937959375.1 uncultured Saprospiraceae bacterium | reverse complement strand
CTATAATTGTTCTCTTTTAGAAAAATAACAACGATTAACCAATTATATTTTAAATTAACTTAATATGGAATTCGGATTCTGGAATATCATTGAAATCCTTGGTTCACTAGCTTTCTTCATCTATGGAATGAAGCTAATGAGCGACGGTATCCAAAGAGCTGCTGGCTCTGCTCTAAGAAATATTTTGCGAACGATGACCAAGAATAGATACCTCGGTGTATTTACTGGTTTTCTAATCACAGCCTTACTTCAGTCATCTTCTGCGACAACAGTAATGACCGTAAGTTTTGTAAACGCAGGACTTTTGACACTCCTCGAATCTGCGGGAGTCATGATGGGTGCTAATATCGGTACCACGATCACAGGTTGGTTGATTTCCTTCCTAGGATTTAAAGTCAAATTAGCCCACTATTCCATCCCCTTGTTTGCCATTGGTGTTCCGATGCTATTTACAAGCAAAGGTAAAACCAGATACTGGGGACAATTTATCGTAGGTTTCGCTATCCTATTTATGGGATTGAGTTATCTAAAAGGAGCAGTACCAGATATTAAATCTAATCCGGAAATTCTAGACTTCCTAAAAGGATTTACAGAATGGGGATTCTTCTCTCGCTTGTTCTTCGTTTTTGTTGGAACCATCGTAACGATCGTAGTTCAATCTTCAAGTGCGGCCATGGCCATTACACTTACGATGTGTGCCAACGGTTTACTACCATTTGATGTAGCTGCTGCAATGATCCTTGGTGAAAACATTGGTACAACCATTACTGCGGAGCTAGCTTCTTTAGTTGGTAACGTGAACGCAAAACGATCTGCAAGAATCCACTCTATGTTTAACATCATTGGTGTTACTTGGATGGTCATTCTGATGCCAGTCTTCTTGCCAATGCTTTCTACTTTTATGCAAAATACATTTGGCCTCGCGGATCCATTTACTGATGCCACAGCCATGCCACTAGCTTTATCTGGTTTCCATACCGCCTTCAATCTGGCCAACGTACTCATGCTCTTAGCCTTTGTGCCTTGGTTGGTAAAAGTTGCCACTTGGAGTATCAAGGATAAAGAGGAAGAAGATGATGATGCTAAATTGAAATTCATTTCTACTGCTTCATTAACACCTGAGTTAGCTACCATTGAATTACAAAAAGAAGCTTCTCACTATGGTGAAATCGTAAGTCGTATGTCAGGATTCCTCGACACTTTAATCAACTCTCCAAAAGAGAAAAAGCAATTAAAGATGTTGAAGAAACTTAAAAAGTATGAGGAAATTACTGACAACATGGAAATTGAAATAACTGAATATGTTACCAAATTGGCGAACCAGGAAATCACTCCTAAGACGTCAAACCGACTCAGAGGTATTCTTAATATATGCAATGACCTTGAACGAATTGGTGACATCTATTTCCAGATATCTAAAACAATTGAACAGAAAATGGAAGAAAAAACATACTTCCTACCTGAACAAAGAGATCGACTAAACGAAATGATTGCATTGGTAGATAAAGCTTTCGCTGAAATGATTTCTAATCTTTCAACTCCAAGTTATGACAATGTAACAATTGACAAGGCGAGAGCCATTGAAAATGAAATCAATGATTTTAGAAATAAAATGAGAAATGACAACCTCACTCGATTAGGTGATACAGACTATAATGTCAAGTCTGCTATGATTTACAACAATATCTTCTCTTCACTTGAGAAAGTGGGTGATCATATTATCAATGTAAATGAATCGATTAACGGACAGATATAAATAAGATGGATAGGAGAAATTCTATTGTCAGAAAATTATAAACGCTGAGTTAATTCAAAATCAAAAATTCATTAATTTGGGTTTTTGATTTTGTTTTTAGAAGACAAATTTATTTCTTTAATTTTAGGTAGTTGTTCAGTATTTAAGCTAGCCCTCAAACGAAGTTGAACCACAAAAGAAGCAAAAGATCACAAAAGAAATCACGTATTTTTACGTTAGCGAACTTTTGTTTTCTTTTAATTTCTTTTGTGGTTCAAAATATGAATAGTGGGCTTTATAGCTAAAGCACTCGATAGCGAATCAAGCTGAATAGTTACAAGTTTAGTCACTAAAAAACAACAAGTATCGGACTCAACTTATCTCTTTTCTAGCTGTTATAATTATTGTAAAATTTCCGATCAAAAACTCAACTAACAAGATAAAATGAAAAACAACTTAAAAGAAATCGCTGCCCTATTTTTCAAACTAGGATGCTTCGCATTCGGTGGCCCAGCTGCGCACGTAGCGATGATGGAAGAAGAAGTAGTAGAAAAAAGAAAATGGATGAGTCGTCAACACTTCCTAGACTTGATGGGCGCTACCAATTTAATCCCTGGCCCCAACAGTACCGAAATGACCATGCACTGTGGCCATGAACGTGGTGGCTGGAAAGGCTTATTTGTTGCTGGTGTTTGTTTTATTTTTCCGGCAGTGGTACTCACTGGAATCCTTGCACACTTTTATGTCAAGTATGGACAACTTCCGAATGTGGAACCATTTATTCTAGGAATCAAACCTGCGGTGTTGGCAGTGATATTAAATGCAGTCGTGAAGCTAGGAAAGAAAGCCGTTAAAAATTACGAGCTTGCGGCACTGGGCATATTGGCGCTTGCTTTGAGTTTGTGGGGCATCAGCGAGGTGTTGGCTTTAGTGATAGTGGGGATACTGGGGATGGTCTATTTTTCAATTCGAAATAACGGTGCTAGTAGTACCCTGAATTCATTTATTCCTGTGATGTTTTTGCAAGGTGTTACTTTTGATGCCAATACTGCGAAAATATTTTTGACCTTTTTGAAAGTTGGTGCGATCCTTTACGGAAGTGGCTATGTTCTTTTTGCTTATTTGGATGCGGAGTTGGTGAGTACAGGTTTGTTGACACGAGCGGAGTTGATTGATGCGATTGCGATTGGACAATTTACGCCGGGTCCTGTTTTGTCGACGGCTACTTTTATTGGTTATCAACTTGGTGGTTGGTCGGGTGCTATTGCTGCTAGTATTGGGATTTTCCTTCCTTCTTTTCTTTTTGTTTGGTTGCTTAATCCGTGGATTCCGAAGATGCGCCAGTCTAAGGTTTTGTCTTATCTTTTAGATTCAGTTAATGTGGCTGCAGTTGCTATTATGGTTTCTGTTTTGATTAAAATGGGTGGAGATGTTTTGTTTGACTGGAGAGCTTGGTTGATTTGTGGATTGGGATTGTTGGCTGTATTTCAGTTTAAGTTGAATTCGATGTGGGTGATACTTGGTGGGGCTATTTTGGGGTATGCTTTGAGTTTTGTGGGGTGATAAAATTTGAATTTTTACTCGAACGTATTTTGAACCTCAAAGGAGGATGTTTTGAATCAGAAAGGGAACGAACGTATGTTTTGAACCACAAAAGGAACAAAAGAGCACAAAAGTAATTACGTGTTTTTTTTCGCTCGTGAGCTTTTGTTTCTTTTGTGACTTTTGTGGTTCTAACA
Organism: uncultured Saprospiraceae bacterium; assembly: GCA_937959375.1. Classification (GTDB taxonomy): domain Bacteria; phylum Bacteroidota; class Bacteroidia; order Chitinophagales; family Saprospiraceae; genus CALGLS01. Next base: position 10,605 of record CALGLS010000517.1, on the reverse strand, counting down.
TTCTAAACCGCAAAAGGAACAAAACTTCCTGCCGGGCTATCGCCTTTTCGCCAGACGAGCACAAAAGAAATTACGCGTTTTTTTTCGTTCGAGTGCTTTTGATTTCTTTTGTTTCTTTTGTGGTTCTAACACATCTTCTACTTTTCATTTACTACGACAATGAAAGACCAGAAATCGCTAGGCGATTTCCGGTCTTTTCTATTGAGCGTTGTTATAAGCTATTTTATGGTAACACGATAATCTTTGCCGTCAATTCACCGTGGATACTTTGAGCTTTACAAAAGTAAACGCCAGCGCTTATCTTCGATCCTACTTCCCAGTTCCATTCTAGTTCTTGCTCATTTTCTGTTGGAGTAGTCAAGCTTGTAATCAAACGACCTGACATATCGTAAATTCCAGCTGTTCAATTCATCGTTGGCAGCCATCAGATAAATTTGATCAATATCGGCTTGAGTTTGGGCCCAAGTAAAGCCTTCTACCAACAACTGTGCTAAATCAATCGTATCCTGAGCATCTAATAAAATGTAAAGCAAGTCTCCAAAAGTTTCGCTATCAAAGCTCCACCAAGTTTCACTTAAAAATTGTAATCCATTATTGGTTAAAACAGCTACATTGATTTCATCCTTTTGCTTAAAATGATTTTGAAATTGCTCTTCTACAAAATATCTGAAAAATGGTTCTGAAAAGGCAGTTTTCGTATCATTATAGTCTAGGAGAATTAATGATCTTGTAGATTCACCGACTAGTTCTTGCCAGCCTGGAACAAAAGCTATTTGATGAAAACTATCGCTTCCTTCTGAAAAAGTACTTAAAAATATATTATCGTCTGAAAAAGGAGCATCTATAATCAGTTTCGTTTTTTCAGCTTCCACAAATTCGTCCCCAAGCCATTCCATATAATGCATTAATACTCCAGCTCCATTTATAATCGTATCAGTCATAGGAACAACAAGATTATCTATTTGAAACTTTGGTACGTCCCACTGATCATCAACTAACATTCCTATACCAATTATACAAGGTCCATAATCTGTGCTTTGCAATATACTGTTCAATAAATCAGTTTCTATTTCTTCCAAATCCCATTGAGTTGGAACTAAAAAACACATTTCTATTCTACGAGACTCTCCTTCAAACATGGGATAAATCCTGATCTCGTATCGGTTTTCTGACAAGCGATAAAAGAAAGAAGGATCATAATTTCTTTCCACAATCTCTTCGCAGGTTTCCAAGCAATGATTTATACCAGTTTTTAATATGTCAGATCCAATCCACAACCATGAGTCATGAACAATTGATTTGCTTGGCAGATTGAACTGCCAAACAATTTCATACGCTCCAGTCCTCGAATGGACATCTGGCCCTTGAGAAATAGTGGCACAGAATTCTATCTCTGTAAAGGCTCCTTGAGGTTCAGCTATGATGGTGATTTCATCAAACTGACCGTGAGCTCTATACTGATGCCAGTTGGGAGCTGAGGTGACAGGAACATTCCAGACATCAGGACCAGAGACTCGCAAATAATTTTGAGCGTCCATAGAAGGAATGCTAACTAAAAAAAGAAAACAGGCAAATAAATACAAAGGGCGCATAATGTTGATTTTAGGTGAAGCAATACTTTCGTCTTTCTAAAGTTTGTATTTAATACTCAATTTTATTTCAACACCTAAGTAGTATGTCGTTTCACAACATTTTTATTACGTAAATGCCGTCTAGTTTCGACAGCTACTTTACAAATTTATTCCACGTTATTGTTGTGGCCTCAAATATTTTTCTTCTTTGTTTTTATTACCTTCACTATTCAACAAACCAATTCAACTAATATTGGATAGAAGAATAATGAAAAGAGACAAACTAATTATTTCCTTAATTGCCGTTGGGTTACTTGCCTTCCTAACCTTGTTGATTGGTAAACTTTCTGGCAATGAATTGAAAGGAGATGAATATCGTTTCTTTGGTTATGCAGAGTATTTGCTTCTGGAAGGCAAGTATGTCATGGATTCGGATGGACTACTTTGGAATGGACCAGGATTGCCAATAATCATGACTCCCCTTGTTTATTTTGAAGTTTCGATTTTAAAGATTCGATTGTTGAATGCTTTTTTCCTTGTGGCTGCTTTTCTTATCCTACAATATCTTTTTCGGTCTTTCTTATCCAAAAAATATGCATTGACATTGAGTCTTGCTTTGGTGCTCTTTCCTGCTGTTTTAAAAATTGCATTGGTGTTTTATACAGAAGTCTTATGCTTTTTGTTGATAAGTATATTGATTTATTGTTTTGATCGTTTGCACAAAAGGAGGAGTAGACTTTTAGTACTCGGTACAGCGATTTGTTTTAGTTATTTGGTTTTGACCAAAATCATTTTCTTTTTTGTCTTGCTAATTTTATTGCTAAGTAGTTTTGTTTTAAAACTAAGGAAGGGTGATCCGTTACTTCAGCAATTCTCATCTGCATTTAGCTTAAGCTTAATTTTCATACTACCCTATTTGCTATATACTTATCAGGTTACTGGAAAATTTCCTTATCTCGGAAATTCGGGCGGCATGCAAATTTATTGGATGACGGTAGATGGGCAAGAGCATACTGGCGAGTGGCATCCTTTCCCAGGAGATTGGAATCCTTTTCCTGCCAGCTCAACACATCAATGGTCAACAGGAAATTATACAAATGAAGTTTGGTACCAAGAGAATAAAATGATAATTGACGAATGGAAAAAGCTAGGACCAATCGAAGCTGATTCATACTTGAAGCAAATGGCATGGCAAAACATAAAAAGTCAACCGCTGATTTATCTAAAAAATATTTATTACAACGCATCAAGATTAATCCTAAACATCCCAAGAGATCAAAACAGAAAAGCTGGTAAATCTGCTTGGTTGAATTTCATTTTTGTTATTGGGATTGGCTTTATTCTTTTCAATCTAAAGAAGTTACTGACAGGAAAGCATACTGCTGCGCTTTTCTTGCTGTTATTTTTAGGTAGTTATTTGTTTGGTAGTTTATTGCTTTGTGGCTATGCTCGATTTTTTGTTATTGTGTTTCCGGTCATTGTTTATTTGTGTTTGGTTTGCTGGAAGAGCTCGTCTACTCATCTTTCAATGAATGAACCGGGTTTGCCAAAGCTGCCTTAAATGTTTGCACACCAACAGTACACCAAGCAATCACCAGTACTACAACAGCAGGAACAAAAAACATAGTCCAACTTAGTCCTATAGCATACGCAAAACTCATTAGCCAATTCTTAGCGACCCAATAGCTAAGTGGCAAGGAGATTAAAATCGCTATAACAACTGTCTTTGTAAAATCACTAGTTAGAATTCGAACGATCCCAAGAACCGAAGCACCCAAAACTTTTCTAATCCCAATTTCCTTTTTTCTACGTTCAGTGGTAAACATGGCCAATCCAAACAAGCCTAGGCAAGAAACGATAATCGCAATACCTGCAAAGTAGTTTGACAAGCTAGCTATTCTATTTTCAGAGGTATACATTTTTTGGTAGTCTTCATCCAAAAAAGAAAATTCAAAAGGAAATCCGTTATGAAAATTTTCATAAGCCTTTTTTAATCGCTCAATCGTTGCCAATTCATCTCCTTCCTTTATTTTTACCATAATGTTTCTACCATCAGGTACAAAGCGAATAAAGGTGGGGCTAATTTTTTTGTGCAATGATTCGTTGTGAAAATCTTTGACGACTCCAATAATTTGTAACTCCGTTTCTCCACGTCTCAAAATGCTACCTAATGGATTTTCCAAGCCCATCAACGCTACTGCTGCTTCGTTAACCACAACTTTAGAGTCTTCATCTGTGTATTCTCTTGAGAAAGATCTTCCTTCTTTGATTTCAACTCCAAGGGTTTCTATATAATCATAACCAACATGTGGCCTTGGTACACGAAAACGAACATTAGGGTCAGCACCTTCCCATTTTGGTGCAGTTCCAAAATTTTTATTTCCGATAAAACTTCCACCTTCAATATTGGTAGCATGCAGCACACCTGGAACATTTTTTAACTCCAACATAAAAGAATTAATGTCAGTACTTCCTTTACCTTTGCTCACAAAATTGACAATATTACTTTTCTCGTAGCCCAGTTGTTTTTCTTGGATGAAATCAATTTGTCGATTAATGATTAAAAAACCAATAACAAAAATAACCGACAAACTAAATTGAAAAACAACCAATCCTTTCCTAATCCATTTTTCTCCAAATGATGATTCCAATTTCCCTTTTAGCACCTTTGCCGGATTAAAACTAGAGAGGTAAAAGGCGGGATAACTTCCTGCAATGATACCTGTCAATAAAACAATACCCAGTATCGAAAGTAAAGCTTCCTTTCCTATATTTAAGCTTAGTTGCTTTTCCGTAATCGTATTAAACTGAGGGAGAAAAAGATAAATTAGCGAAATAGCAACCAGAGAAGAAATACTTACCATCACAATAGATTCTCCCAAAAACTGACGAATTAAACTTCCTCTCGAAGCGCCCGTTGTTTTTCGAACACCCACTTCTTTCATCCGAGTGGAAGCCCTAGCAGTCGAGAGATTCATAAAATTGACACAGGCAATTATCAATAAGAAAATAGCAATTAGACCAAACAACTTAATGTAAGCGATTCGACCTCCAGCAACTTTCCCATTCTCATATTCACCATACATATATCTCGAAGAAAATTGCTGTACAAATATTGAACATATCCCGCGATAAGGTTTGGAATGAAGGATGTCGGTCATTTTTTTATTAATCAAATCCAGATCAGCTCCTTCTTTCAAAACAACAAATGTTCTGGCAGCATCAGAACTCCAATCTCTTGATTCTTCATATGGATCAAGTGCTAATTCATAATTAAATACCACATCAAATTGCAAGGTCGAGTTTGTTGGTACATTTTTAAAAACTCCAGAGACCAAATACTCTCCCTCAAAAACATCGTGCTCCCATTTAATTAATTGACCAATGCTACTTTTAGTTGATCCAAAAATAGTCTTAGCCAACCGTTCTGAAATAACAAGCGACCCCTTATCATTTAAAACCTGATGCTTATCGCCTTCCAACAAAGGGAATGAAAAAACATTGAAATATTCTTTACTTGCAAATAGTGGTTTTGCTTTTACCTCTTTTGTTCCTACACTAAGGATTCCATCATCAGTAAAATTATATTCGTGATTAATAGCAGTTGCATATTCTACTTCAGGTATTTCCTCTTGTATCATTTTACCAAAATAAGCCGGCGTAATTGGCCTAGTTGTCATTCCTCTCTTCCTATCAAAGTTTTGAACTACCTGATACAGATTAGCATCCTTCTCATGAAATTTGTCCACTCCAAGCTCATCCATCACCCAGATATAAATCAGCAATGTGCAGGCAAGTCCCGTTGACAAACCAATAAGGTTAATGAAAAATGAGGTTTTGTTTCTTTTGAATGTTCGTAGAATCAGCATTAGGTTATGTCGCCACATGATCTTAGAGGTTTAAATGGTGAACGAATACACTAACTTAAAGACTCAATGTGCATGCCAATTACCCAAAGCATTGATTACCAGTTGGATATAAAATTTCATTTATATTTAGCTTTCATATTCTGTCCGAATTTGGACAGTGGGTGTACAGCAATGGACATTCACTCATCCCGAATAGCGTCCACCGGATTCGACAAAGCAGCCTTCACCGACTGCGCACTTATCGTAAAAAATGCCAAAATCATCACAGCCAATCCACTCACCAAAGTCGCCCACCAAGGAAACTCAATTCGGTATGCAAAGCCCGTCAACCAATCTGATAAAAAATACCAACACAGCGGCGTAGCCAATAACATAGCCAAGCCAATCAACTTAATAAAGTCTTTAGATATCAATTGTAAAATTTGTGGAACAGAAGCCCCTAGCACTTTTCGAATGCCAATTTCTTTGAATCGCTGTTGCGTCAAAAGCGCTGCTAATCCGAACAAACCAAAGCAAGCAATAAAGATGGCCAACATCGCAAAGTAAGTAATGATACTCGACAAGCGTCGCTCTTGTTCATAGCTTTCACTAATGCTTTCATCAAGGAAAGTATATTCAAATCCTTTTTCTGGAAAGGCTGTTTTCCATTTGCTTTCTACAAAACTTAAAGTCTCACGGATATTTGAGTTTTCAATGCGCATAGCAAAGAAGCCAAATGCTCCAGGTCGCACATCCATCAACAAGGGCTGTATCTCATCACGCAGATTTTCAAAATGGAAGTCTTTTGCAACGCCAATAATCTTACCTTCTTTTCCTTCCATCGACATCGGCTGACCAACCGCTGATGCTGCATCTTTAAATCCCAGTTGCTTAATTCCTTTTTCATTCAAAATGAAAGCATCAATGTGATCCGTTCCAAAAGACACATCAAAGTCACGACCCGCCAATAGTTCATACTCAAACGTTTCATAAAAATCGTAATCAACAGATAAAACTTTGGAAGTCATATTCTCATCTTCTGGCACCTGCTCTGAAGCAACATGTCGCGAGAGCGTACCTAGTCCAGGTAATTTTGAGCACTGCGTCACCGCTTTTATTTTTGGATTTTCTAGTAGACTTTCGTCAAATGTATTCATGCGCTTGCGAAGGCCAGCATCACCGGGGCGTAGTACTGAGTTGAGATTATTTCCGCTATCTAAAGGAACGCTGACGACTAGGTCTTGATTGAAACCCAAAGGTTGGTTTGACAAAAATTGAATTTGCATATAAATTGTAACGGCTCCAGCAATAAAACCGATCGCTGCTAAAAACTGCAAGGTGATCAAACCTTTTCGCAGCCATTGATTCCAAGCTTTTGAACTTCCACCGCCCACACCTTTCAACACTTTTGCTGGCTGAAATCGACTCACAAAAAAAGCGGGATACAAACCTGCCAAAATTCCTGTCAATAAAAAGATGCCTAAAAAAACAAGCAACAGCAATGGATTAAATAGGGCCATAATCGGAATCTCAATTCCCGTCAAACTATTGAGCGAAGGCAAAGCCAACAAGGTAATCAACAATGAAATCAAAAAGGAGAATAGACTCAGCAACATCGACTCTCCAAGAAATTGACCAATCAAAGCAGAACGCTGTGCCCCCAACACTTTTCGTACGCCAACTTCCTTAGCACGAGTCATCGAACTGGCCGTAGAAAGATTGATGAAATTGATACAAGCTATAAACAAAGTCAGTAAGCCAATCGAAAAAAACAAATACAGATAACTTAGGTTGCCAGAATGTTTGGGGCCACCTGCATCTGTATAAAGGTGAATCTTGTTTATTGGAAAAAGCGTAAAAGTTTGCATGGATCGCATGCGTTCATTTCCTCTTTCTGCGATGAATACAACAAAGCGTTCATCTACTTTTTGGGGATCTTGATTGGGTTTCAATTTCACGTAAGTGTAAGAATGTGTTGCCGTCCAATTCATTTCAGTAAACTTCTTAATACTCTCACGTGCATGTGGAGGCTCCACTTTAAACATAGTTTCGTAAGGCAGCAAAATAGTAAAGGCTAGATGCGAATTATCTGGCCAAGCTTTCACCACTCCTGATATGCGATATCCATCCTCCCCTGCCAGTCGTAGACTTTCACCAAGTACATCGGTTTTACCAAATATTTTTTTCGCAGTTACATCTGTAATTACTACAGCTTCCGGACGATGCAGTGCCGTGTTAGCATTGCCATGCAAAAAGTCAAATTCAAAAAGATCAACCACCGTAGAGTCAACAAAAAACACATCCTCCATTTCAAATTGTCGTTGACGCTCTGGCAACTCAACACTTAGTTCTCTTGGATAAAAACGACTCACCGCTTCTATCTCTGGAAAGTTATCAACCAGCAAAGGTCCAATCGTTGGAGGAATCCGCCCCATTCTTCTAGCCTCACCTCGATTGATGGTATACTCTACTCGATAAAGTTGGTCGCCATCTTTGTAAAAGTCATCATAGTTGAATTCATGCCAACAATAGAGAATGGTCAGAAAACAGCAAGCCATTCCGAGGGAAAGTCCAAAAATGTTGATTAGAGAAAAGCTTTTATTTTTCTTTAAGTTGCGGAACGCAATTTTGAATTGATTTTGCATGGTGCTCTTTTTTAATAAATAAAAAAAGTCCGAAGACGGGAGACGGAAGACCGAAGTTTCCCTCTAACGTAATACACGGTCGCGGGAAATTTCCGTCTTCGGTCTTCCGTCTTTTTTTCATCTACTAGTGAGCGAGAAGAGAGTTGGCATTACTTGCCTTAAATGATATTCAATAATACGAGAATTTGGAATAGATTCCAAATGGGATTATATTAGATTTACTTAATCACGGTTACCTTGCAAATCTTTTCGTTTTCTATTTCAAAAATGAGTACCAATTCCAAAGACGCATCTATTCCCATTCGACCGGTAATACTTTCGTGATCAATTACGATGTTACCAAAAGTGATACGCTTAGTGATCGTGGATTTTAGATTAGGTGATTGATCAAACAGGTTTTTGTAAACGGATTGGCAGGCTTCTACTCCATCGATGGTAAGTTCATTGGTGGCGTAGTTGTAGAATTTTACGTCGTCAGCGAATAGGGAAATGTAGCCTTCCATGTTGCGACTGTTGTAGTAGTCTAGTTGCTGTTGGACGATTTGTTCTGGTGATTTCATTTTTCGTGACTTAGGATGATGTCTTAGTTTATTGATGTATTCCTTTTGGAGAATACAAATGGTGATTTATTTCTTTTCTGTACTACAAAGATAGTTTTTCAAATTGGAATAACTCTAGGACCAGAGCTTCAACAAATTAAATTACAAATGCCCGATACAAACAAGTCGTAACGGGCATTATGTAACTGGACTTCAGTGTCCTTCAAAGGTCGAAATCTTTTCGTTTAATTTTGACCATGCTACCATCTGGGTGGTGCCAGACGATGCCTTCGATTGGCGCATCGTTTCCAATTTTACTTTTTTGAGCTACGAGATATGCTCGCAAATCATCAAAAGTAGCAGGTACGTTTTCTAAAGTAATCTTTGCCTTCCAATCAGGAAGAGAGAAAAGAAAAACTTCATTTTTTTCGAGATTTAACGGATTGCCTTGGATGTTTTTCCCAATAACTTCTGCTGACCATTCACCATCTTTCACTTTAGTAAGATCGGTGTTTTTGACTGCATCGAAAATCCATTTATCTCTAGAATCCGATTCGACAGCATCTACGTACCAAGGATTAATGATGCCTTGATGCTTTTGAATTTTAGAAGGGTTTCTTCGTTTTTCAACTCGAACAACTGTACCACTTCGAATGGTGAGTCGGATGTTCATCCCATCTAATTTTTCTGTAGCAATAGCTTCTTCAAATTTAAAATCTACTATTAATTTTTCGTTGACTTTTCTATTGCCTTCCCAGTTTCGATCGTAGATCGTTAAAATTTTCTTCATGATGGTAAAATAATTTAAACATGTAAAATAAAAAAAGCCTCTTGAAATAAATCCAAGAGGCTTTTTTATGACTGTGATATCAATACATAGCGCTACTCCTGGTATTCAGTGTTGAATCCAAAAAAGAAATAGCTTGTTTGATATTTTAAAGTTGTCAATTTCATTGTATGAAAATGTATATATTTTTTAGTGTAGAAAATTTACACATTAGACCAAACTACACTCGTAGAGAATAAGTTCCCAAGATCATCAATTTTTTAAAACCTCTTCCAAATCAAGGCGCGTAATAATCAACTCATTCTCTGCCATCACTGGCAGCCACAGCATTCCGCTTTCTTCCACATAATAAAAATCTGCAGGTCCTAGCAATGTGTCTTTCAAGGCTACTTGCGTAATTTTATTTTCTATATCGTAGATCATGAGTTGCCCCCCCTTTTCAAAATCTTTCCAATCTGAAAACAGAATGTATTTGTCATCCACTAATTGTAGCCCATCCAAGTAACCTTGATACGGCATTACCTCTTTCTGTTTGACATGCTCTTGAGCTAGATCAGCTTCCATAACTACGCCTACAGGTTCTCCTTCTATTCCAAATCCACACATCAAAAGACGATTTGATTTTGCATCATAATGCAAGCCATTGACCCCAGTCATATCTCCATATATTTCAAAGATCTCGTAGCTTCCTTCACCATAAGTATCTATTTCAAAAACATAACCGATGTCTGTCGCGGAGACCAATAAATATTGATTGTTTTTAATGGTCAGGTCATTTAAAAAGACCGTTCCATAGCGACTAAAGTCAAGTTCTAATATTTTCTTTTGGCTTAGCAGGTCATAGCCTTTCACCTTATCAACATCTGCAACATAGATCGCACCATTCAAAATAGCCATTCCTTTAGGAGCATCTAGATTATCAATCCACTTCAGGTCTAGCACCTCTCCATTGGCATCTAGTTTACTAATAAAACCATCTTTGTCTTTTTCACTCGGCATGAGCTCCCGTCCCACGTTTGAAACAAAAAAAGACGCTCCGTCTGTGGCCACACTCTCCGGTGAATGAAATCCAGTGATAACTTTTTGTGAATTACTTTTATGGTAAGATTTAACATCGGCAAGGGCTGCCTTCTCAAGGGTAGTATCTTCGTCGATCACCGGATCTAGTTCGGCGACATCTGTTTTTGGCTTTTCGTTCTTGCAGGCAAACAGAAA
>CALGLS010000516.1 GCA_937959375.1 uncultured Saprospiraceae bacterium | reverse complement strand
ATGTTCTCAACTGGCTTATCGAGCATACAAATTTTACCAAATGGGAATACCTTATTAAGCGTTGGTCGATTTGGTTATAGTTTTGAGCTGACGCCACAAAATGAAATAGTTTGGGAGTACAAGACACCGCTTTTAGCTGGTAATCCTGCTACTCAAGGTGATAGTCTTGCGATCAATAACAACCTGACTTTTCGTATGAATCGATATCCAAGTAATTATACCGCTTTTGATAACAGGGACCTGTCGGGTAAAGGTTATTTAGAGTTAGATCCGAATACTGAATTCTGCGATATATCAACCAATGTTGTTAACCCAGATGACAACTATTCGCTCCGCATCTACCCAAATCCTGCGGACAAAATGGTAACCATAGAATGGGAAGGTTGGATGTACGATAAGATTGAAATATTCGATTTGTTGGGGCGCAGAGTTGAATCTTTTGAAGCTACCGGCGGTCGCAAGTATTTAGATACCTCTGATTGGAATCCAGGTATTTATCTGCTTCAAATCAATGGCGCTGATGTGCGTAAGTTGATGATTGCTCGTTAGTTTGAATAAGGTTTGAATGAGTTAAGGTTTGAAGAAACTAAGGTTTGAAGGATACACGAGATGCGGGGCCCGCTGATCGTATGTCCTTCAAACCTTCTTTCCTTCCCTCCTTCAAACCTTTTTCCTCTTTCCTTCAAACCTTAAAACTATTCCATCAAGCCCAAAGCCTTATCCACCTCCTGAACAGGAAACTTACAAACCTTATTCTGGCAAACGTAAATCATCGTTTCACCTTCCTGTAATTTGTTTTTAAGTAAGTCCAATCCGCCTTCCGTCTTACCACCAAGCAATAATGCATTTGGTAAATAGTGACGCATCATCTCTTTGTGAAGCGGTGCATAGTCATCACCAATAATGGCAATTTCATAAGGCGGTTGTACCAAACTCATATATAAGCTACACCAGTTAGAATAGAAATTTGGTTGATCAGAAGTTGTAAGCGTCTCTGAAATATTGTGCATCATTTCTTTCGCCTTGTCAGTATAAGAGGTGTTGTACAAATAAGTACCTAAACCAAATAAAGCACGTGCCATGGATGAGTTTGAACCAGGAATTACATTGTCAGCTAATTCCATTTTACGAGCAATAAGCGGTGGGTCAAGATCAGAAGTATAATTGAACATACCGTTTTCAGCATTCTGGAAATGAGCAATGGAATAATCCGCAAGTGTTTTGGCTTTTGCCAACCATTGTTCATCAAGCGTCGCCTGATAAAGCGCAGTAAAGGCATCAATCGTAAGCGCATAGTCATCTAAAAATCCGTTAATGACAGACTTGCCATTTTTGTAATTTCTATTGAGACGACCATCCGATTGCATCATTTTACTGGTAATGAAATTTGCATTTGCAATAGCAGTGTTAAGATATTCCTCGTCACCAAATGCTTTGTAAGCATCAACGTATCCCTTCAACATTAAAGCATTCCAACTGGTCAAAACCTTGTCGTCTAATCCAGGACGTACACGCTTAGAACGAGCTTCAAATAATTTTGCTTCAGCTCCTTTTATAAGGGTTGCTAATTCCTCCTCAGATATGCCTTGTTTTTTAGCAACAGACTTTGAATTGGACTTACGATGCAAAATATTCTTTTTGTGTTCCCAATTTCCTTTTGATGTTACTTCGTAGTAAGCACAGAAAACTTTATTCACTTTTTCGTCAGTCAATACGGCGTCAATTTCATCTTTGGTCCAAACATAAAACTTTCCTTCTTCACCTTCTGAGTCAGCATCAAGAGAAGAATAAAATCCACCAGATTTATCCGTCAATTCTCGTTTAATGAAATCCAATGTCTGTCGAACTGTTTTTTCATAAAGTGGGTTTTTGCTTAAAGCAAACGCATCGCTATACAAACTTACAAGTTGACCGTTGTCGTACAACATCTTTTCAAAGTGGGGAGCCAACCAAACACCGTCAGTAGAGTAGCGAGCGAAGCCACCACCAATTTGATCGTAGATACCACCTAGAGCCATTTTTTCAAGCGTCGTGTTGACGGCTTCTAGCGCTCTACTGTTTCCAGAAAGATGATGATACGCTAAAAGGAATTGATAGTTATTAGGCATCGGAAATTTTGGAGCACCTTTACGACCACCATCTTTGAAATCAATATTTTTCAAAAATTTAATAGCGATGTTATCCAACTCAGAGCGATTAAAATCTTGATCACCAGTGTTGATATTAATGCCTTCACTACTTTTGAGACCTTCCGTAAGTTGAACGGCGTATTCTTCTAATTTTTCTGGTTCATCTGCGCGAAGCTTGATAAAGTACTCTAGAATTTCAAGCCAGTTCTTTTTTGGAAAGTAAGTACCAGCCCATACCGGACGACCATCAGGCAATGCAAATGCATTTAATGGCCAACCACAACTTTTACCCGTTGCCATGTGGCAGGCAGTCATGTAAACGTCATCCACATCGGGACGTTCCTCTCGGTCAACTTTAATACAAACAAAGTTTTCGTTCATCACTTTTGCGACAAGCGAATCTTCAAAAGACTCGTGCTCCATAACGTGACACCAATGGCAGGCAGAGTAACCCACACTTATGAGCAGCATTTTATCTTCTTTTTTTGCTTTTTCAAGTGCTTCATCATTCCAAGGGTACCAATCAACTGGATTGTACATATGCTGTAGTAAATATGGACTACTTTCTTTAGCGAGATGATTGGTCGGTCGACCTTGATGATCTGTAGAATGAGAGCTACCAGCGGAATTTCCATTTGGAGATTTGCAGGCAAATACAAATAATACAGAGACGAGAAGTATAAATCGAATATTTATCATGTGGTTAAAATTTTGGCAAAGATAGAGAAACTTGGACGTTGGACAAATAGCACTTATTTCGACTTAAAGTCAATGCTATGACAACTGTCTAGATGTCTGTTTTAATACAAATACAACACCTATTCTAATGAAAAGAAAGGTGAGCTTTAGACATTTTATTTTAAAATTCTTATATTGCTATCAATCAGTGCTTTATGTAAGTAGAATATTTACTTATGTTTTTTAAAAGTTGCGATTGGAACTAAGTGGTTAGCGCATTGGTTAATATATCTAACAAGCTTAACTATCTACAATATAAGATAAGAACAAAAGAACCTTAACAAATTACTGGATCCGCATGACGAATAGCTGCTTTTAAGCAATGTTTACTGTGAGTCCCATCATTAATTTTTAAAACTCAATCCTATGAAATGGCGAAGGCTTAACGGTGACAAAATTGAACTACCCATTAAACAAGCAGTTGAAAATACCATCATCAAAGAACTTGGTGAAGGACATAAACTGAAAATCTGTATTGGAACAGACTCACAAGTAAGAGGAGGAGTGATTGAATTTGCAACAGTAATTGTGTTCCTACGAGAGAAAAAAGGTGGCTTCTTTTACATCCAAAATTTCAAAACCAACCAAAAGATGGGGATTCGTGAGCGAATGATCTCAGAGGTTGGAAAATCAGTCGAAATCGCATACGCACTCTGTGATTTGCTGGATAAGTACAAGGTTGAGCTTGAAGTCCACGCTGACATCAATACTGATCCGCACTTCCAGTCTAACACAGCACTGAAAGAAGCCATGGGGTATATCCTAGGTATGGGCTTTGTTTTCAAAGCCAAACCAGATGCATTCGCTAGCTCAAGTTGTGCAGATAAGGTGGTGTAAACCTCTCTATATAGACAATATAATCATGCAAAATATAAAGCCATTCTGTTAATTCAGAGTGGCTTTTCTTATATCAATTGCTATCGTTACCTCGATTGATTTTAGTTGGCAATAACTTAAAACCCCTGATATATGCCACTTTTGTCTGTTTTTTACGATAATACCTCGATTTCCTGCATCCGACAAACCATTATTTCTCATATTTGTTCAGTTTTTCAAAGCCTATTAAAACGGGGTAACTGTCGTAGTGACTCCTTCAATTAAACTAACTAAACAAATTATGAAACGATTGGTATTCCTATTGACCTTTGTGGTCGCTTTTGGAGCTACTACTTTTGCTCAAAAAAGTGGTATCGAATTTATTGAATATGATCTAGACAACGGTTTGCACGTCATCCTACATCAGGACAACACCACGCCAATCGTTGCGGTATCCGTCATGTATCATGTAGGATCTAAAAATGAAGATCCAGAGCGAACTGGTTTTGCGCACTTTTTTGAACACCTCTTATTTGAAGGTTCTGAAAATATTAAGCGAGGCGAGTTTGACAACTACATTGAAAATGCAGGTGGATCAAACAACGCGAACACTTCAAACGATCGAACTTTCTACTACGAAATTATGCCTTCCAATCATCTTGGAACAGGCTTATGGTTAGAGTCGGAAAGAATGCTTCATGCAAAAGTGGAGAACGTAGGTATCGAAACTCAAAGACAGGTTGTAAAAGAAGAACGTCGACTAAGAGTTGATAATCGACCATATGGTAGAGTAGTGGAAGAGATCATGAAACGTGCTTTCAAAAAACACCCTTACCAATGGCCAGTAATCGGATCAATGGCGCACCTTGATGCTGCAACAGAATCAGACTACGTTAATTTTTACAAAACATTTTACGTACCTAATAATGCCGTTTTATCAATTGCTGGAGACATCAACATTGAGGAAACGAAAGCAATGGTGAAGCAATACTTCGGAGATATTCCTCGTGGAACGACACCTATCTATCGTCCTGATATTGTGGAGCCAGAACAAATGGCAGAAATCATCGACACCGTTTATGATGCTGTACAATTGCCAGGTGTTATCCAAGGTTACCGAATTCCTGCACAAGGAACGGAAGATTATTATGCGGTAAGTATGTTGAGTACTTTGTTATCAGATGGTGAAAGTTCACGTTTGTACAAGAGCTTAGTTGATGAACAACAAAAAGCAGTTTTCGTTGGGAACTTCCCTTTTTCATTAGAAGATCCAGGTATCTCTCTCGCCTTCGGTATTGCTAATATGGGCGTTACCGAAAAGGAATTAGCAGAAGGAATGAATGCTGAGATTACCAAAGTACAAAACGAATTAATCTCTGAACGCGAATTTCAAAAATTGAGAAATAAAGTGGAGTCTGATTTTATAACTTCAAATTCAAAAGTCGTTGGTGTTGCGGAGAGTTTAGCAAATTATCACATGTACTATGGTAACGCTAACTTGATCAACACAGAGTTAGAACGCTATATGAAAGTTACACCTGAAGATATTCAACGTGTCGCGAAAAAATACTTTAGTGCTAAAAACAGAATTACCTTGTATTGGATGCCTAAGGTGGATACGCCGTAGGAATTAGAATGTGAATTAGAGTGTGAACCTGCCTGGCCAACAGACTGGTGTGAATGACTCACTGACGCGGTATGTTGCCCGCAGATTTCCCTTTAGGGACTAAGGCGCGCGATAGGATTGTGAATGCAAAGCCGCTTCAGTTTTAGATGACTTGGTGAAATATGTTCACAATGTTTTTACATTCATTTTTAATTCCTACAAAATTAGGGAAACACGTTCGCAGGAAATCTCTGCGAGCCAGGCAGATTCCGTCTTCCGTCTCTATCTGGCAGCACAGCTAGACAGGTTCAATATTATCAAATTTTAAAAAAGAAATTTCTAATGAAAAATATATTCTTCTTGTGCTTTATAAGCCTAATGTTTTTTACGCAGTGTACACCCAAAGTTGGTGAAAC
>CALGLS010000515.1 GCA_937959375.1 uncultured Saprospiraceae bacterium | reverse complement strand
AAAAGGAGCAACGACTGGTGTTGAAGTACAAGGAAAGAACCACTTTGTTATCTTAGGATTGGCGCCAGTTGGTGATCAAAAAGCTCCTCAAGAGCTAGCAGGTGAAACCAAAGATTATACGGTTACCATTACGCATAGTTTATTTGACTGTTTGTTGGCTGCTTTTAGTCTTGGGATCTATACACCAACGACGACTATCATAACCAAGTAATTAGTAAGTGCCAACAAGATTGGTTTGAACTAGAATATAAAAAAGGCTCCTGTAAACATTACAGGAGCCTTTTTAGTGCAATCATTTAACCATTGTCCAATTCGCACTAATTCAAAGCAACCGACTTACGCTTACCTTTAATCTTCACTTCAATATGCTCTTGCATCGTAGTAGCGAGCGACATGCCTACATAGTCAACTTTGATTGGAAAGGACTTATGCTCTCTGTTTACCAAAACAGCGACTTCTACTTTCTTTGGTAAAATATCCATGAGTGGCTTAAAAGCATAAAATAAGGTTCTACCCGTATTGGCCACATCGTCTACAATGATAATAACCTTGTTCTTTAATTTCTTTAATGGATAGTCGATACTTACCTCATTTTCAACTGGATGAGCGGGATTGAGTCTTAGTTGAGTTAACTCAAATTTGGTTTTAGTTCTATTTTCTAAATTTTCCAGAAGCATTTCAGCAAAGCGCATTCCGTTGTTATTGATCCCTGCTAATATGATTAGTTTTTCCCCAAAGTTGTTTTCAAGGATTTGAATAGCTAGTCGTTCAATCTTTTTTTGAATCTGTTGTTCGTCCAGTAATTTCATTTTATATATATTTGTCCAATTAGGAAGGCAATTTCCAGAACCTAAGTAGAAGTTTACCGTTTAAGAGAGTAATCGAAATCAAAATTAACACATTTTATCAATGTTACAACAAATCTTTTTTGCAATCATCGTTATCCTCTCTGTTGCTTGGGCATCTAGGCAGTTTATGCGTGTCCGAAGAAACATATTGCTCGGTAAAGATGAAGACCTGAGTGGGAATGAAGGACAACGCTGGAAAAACATGCTGCTCATTGCGTTTGGTCAAAAGAAAATGTTTAAACGTTGGATTCCAGCTGTTTTGCACCTCTTTATTTACGTTGCCTTTTTAATGACACAGGTAGAATTGATTGAAATCTTTATTGATGGCTTTTTTGGAACACATCGTTTCTTCGTTGATTATATCGGTGTACTTTATCCAATCATTATCAGTTTCATTGAAATACTCTCTGTTGGTGCCTTCATAGCAACCATCATCTTTTTAGCTAGAAGAAACTTATTGAAGATACCACGATTTCACAAACCAGAAATGACACTTTGGCCTAAGCTAGATGGTAATTTAATTCTCCTTGGTGAATTAGCACTTCTAGTCGGTATCTTCTCAATGAACGGAGCAGACGTTGTTTTGCAACAGCTCAACCCAGCAAAGTATCACGACACAGGCACCTTTGCCATTAGTAGCTTTATGGGCCCTTTAATTTTTGGAGGTTTTAATGAAGGGATATTGATGTTAGTAGAACGATTTGGTTGGTGGTTACACATCATCACGGTATTGCTGTTTCTCAACTATTTACCGAAGTCAAAGCACCTACACATTTTCCTAGCCTTTCCGAACACCTATTACGCTAAGCTAGAGCCAAATGGCGAAATGTCTAATATGCCTGAGATTATGAATGAGGTAAAATCCATGATGGGTTTGACTCCAGAATCAGAAGCTCCAATGGATGAAGAATTACCAGAATTTGGTGCCAATGACGTTTTCTCACTAAGCTGGAAAAACATCATGGAAGCTTATACTTGTACCGAGTGTGGTCGTTGTACCTCCGTTTGTCCAGCTAATATTACCGGCAAAAAGCTATCCCCACGAAAAGTAATGATGGACATTCGAGATCGTGCCGAAGAAGTAGGAGAGAAGCTAGACAGTGGCCATTTCAAATACATTAAAGAAGACGAGAGAAAAACAGCAAAAGCATTGACCGAAGCTAACTTTGATGATGGAAAGTCGCTTTTTGATTTAATCAGCAAAGAAGAAATTCATGCTTGTACCACTTGTAATGCCTGTGTAGAAGCTTGTCCAGTATTAATCAATCCACTTGATGCCATCTTAAAGTTACGTCGTTACGAAATTTTAACCGAGTCTGCTGGTCCTTCTGATTGGCTTCCTATGTTTAACGCAATCGAGAATAGCGGTGCGGTTTGGCAATTGCCTGATGATCGAGATAAGTGGGCGGTGGATGCGATGGAGAAGAGTGAGGGGAATTAGAATTTGAATTAGAATTAGAGTGTGAATGTGAATGTGAATGTGAATGTGAATGTGAATGTGAATGTGAATGTGAATGTGAATGTGAATGTGAATGGCCTTCTATCGTAGTTCCACGCTTAGTTGCTATTCTAGTTAGTTCAAATATCCTTTAATCGTATACCTTACGTAAGAGCGTATTCACATTCTCCACGTCAGAAGAAAAATTCTAATTCACATTCCAATTCCAATTCTAATTCTCTCATTTTCCATCAAAATTCCCACGAGACAAAACAATCATAATAGCGCCACCCACTACCATTATAATGCGCGCCAGTAAGCCCATACCTCTGCCACCAGCATCCAACCAAGTAAGGTAAGAGAATTGAACACCTACGACCATAAGTACCATAGAGATCATTCCAAGTAAAAATAATACGAAACCAATTGTTGTAATTAAGGTTTTTGACATAAGGGAATTTTTGTAGTTTCAAGAAGTTGTTTAATTGTTCGACAATTACAGCGCAAAAATACTTAAAGTAATTATCTTTGCCCTGTAGTTAGATAAAGAAGTTCAACTACTAAACATGTGAAGGATAATTCGGTTGTAAAACTGAACAAAAAACGATAGTAATTTATGATTCGACTCATTGAATGCCCCAGAGATGCCATGCAGGGTATTGTTGAATTTATTCCTACAGAAAAAAAGATCGCCTACATTAACCAATTGTTGAAGGTAGGCTTCTCCACTATTGATTTTGGTAGTTTCGTTTCTCCTAAAGCAATCCCTCAAATGCGAGATACAGCTCAAGTACTAGCCGGTCTTGATTTGTCCACCACAAAATCTGAATTACTTGCCATTGTTGCCAATAAACGTGGAGCAGTTGATGCTGCCGTTTTTGATGAAATCACTTATTTGGGCTATCCTTTTTCGATATCTGAAACCTTCCAGTTGAGAAACACCAATGCCACCATTGAAGAATCCTTGGATCGTGTAAAAGTCATGCAGGACATCTGTGTCAACAGCAACAAAAAAATGGTCGTTTACATCTCAATGGGTTTTGGGAATCCATATGGTGATGAATGGAATCGTGATATCGTTCACAAATGGGTAGATCGACTCTACGAATTAGATATCCGAATTTTATCTCTTTCCGATACCATCGGTGTTTCTAATCCTGAAAACATATCTTACCTTTTCTCTCAGTTAATTCCGGCTTACCCTGAAATAGAATTTGGGGCACATTTGCATACTCAACCTCATAACTGGGAAGAGAAAGTCCAAGCTGCATTTGCCAATGGTTGTAAACGATTTGATGGAGCCATCAAAGGATACGGCGGTTGCCCTATGGCAAAAGACGACTTGACTGGTAACATGGCAACAGAAAATATGATCAGCTTTCTTAAGAAACAAGACGGGGTAGAAGTAGACTTAGGTCTTGATCTAATGGCCTTTCAAGATGCTATGATTATGTCCAATAGTGTTTTTCCGCATTAATCTTTTAAGTCTTACTATTTTCAAACCTCTTCAGACTTCTATTTATTCCTTCCCTCTTTTAGTTTTATACAACTTCAATGTAACCCAAACTCAGTTTGTCCGTTTATACGATTGAATTTGGACTAGAGAAAGAATGCCTAATAGAAAAAATTGCTAAATAATCATTTGGCAAAACACCTCCCTTATTGCTCATTCTCCATTGAAATCTGAAAGATTCTTTAACACATTAGCTATTACCTTTAAACAAAATTAATAATGAAAAGAATTATTCCCATATTGAAATTATCATTAGCTGCGCTAATTTTTGCAATTCTTTGGGCACCACAGATGGCGCAAGCTGGTTGTGTTTATCTAAAAACACTTGAAGCAAAAAAATCTGAAAACAATAATATTTTAACTTGGACCACCATGGCCGAAACGGATAATGGTTTCTTCCTAATCGAGCGTTCCAATAACGGAATTGACTTCGAACAGGCAGGTCGAGTACAAGGCGCTGGTACTTCCATCGATCAAAAAGAATACAAGTATGTAGATCTTGAAAATAAAGGTTTACGTGTTTTTTACAGACTCATCCAAGTTGATGTAACAGGTGACGTTGATATCACAAATACAGTTTTAGTCAACCGAAAAAGTGCGGATAGTGTGTTTGAAATTACTTCAATGGAAAATGCCGTAACAGACAAATTCTTCAATATGAATCTGACGTCTACCAAAGAAGGTGTGCTCGAATACCGTTTACAAACTCGAATGGGAGAAGTACTTCAAAAAGGTAAGTTAGAAGTGGTGAAAGGCGAAAATGCACTTTCTGTAGATTTATCACAAGCAACAGTTGGTACATACCAATTTTCTATTCGTATCACCAATGAAATTGAAGTGATCGCACTTAGAAAAGTGGCAGAGCCAGAAACTCCTGAGTCTATTCTTTCAATCCTTGAGAAGAAAAAAGATTAAAGCAATTCGGAGTAATAATAATATCAGAGCTTAAGCATAAAAGTACTTAGTTTGTCAGCTTAGCTAATTGAGAAGTGTTCCTCGAAAACTTAACTTATATAAGAAATCAAAAGGATTGATTTAGGCATACCTAAAATGTGGTAGGCTTACTTGAATGTTTGATTTTTTAATTTGCTTGTTTTTGTAGGCCATTTTTTTAAGCTATGTACTTTCCAAAGTATAATGTCTTTTCAAGATAAAAGTCGCAAAAATGAGTAATTCGTTTTTGCGACTTTTGTATTTTATTATTTACCTTTAACAGAAATCTTTGAAATGAAAGTTGAAGGTCAAAATAATTTAACCGATGTCGAACATTACTATTGACCTATTTTCTTTTACCATAATAAACCAACATTATGTCACAAATTAATACTTACCTAGAGCAATACGGAGAAAGTCATCAAAACGCAACCAATAAAATGATTCATTGGGTTTGTGTTCCTGCTATTATGTTTAGCCTTTTTGGGATTCTTTATTCCATTCCTTTTTTTGTTGAAAGAACACTGTTTTTTAATTGGGCAGCAGTCTTTATGGTGCTTACCTTATTGTATTACCTAAAGCTTTCCTTTACCATGTTCTTAGGTTTTGTTCTTATTGGAGGTTTGATGCTACTAGGGATTGATGTGATTTATCAATATGTTGACTTTGATGCTAGAATGTTAGCTTACGTATCAATAGCAATTTTTGTAGTCGCATGGATTGCTCAGTTTATCGGACATAAAATAGAAGGAAAAAAACCTTCGTTTCTTGAGGATGTAAAATTTCTTTTAGTTGGCCCACTTTGGTTGCTACACTTTGTTTATAATAAAATTGGAATTGGGTATTAATCCAATTTAGCCAAAATGAAAAATCCCGAGCTTGTGACCAACAAGTTCGGGATTTTTTTATTCATTCTATTAAGTTGCCTAGTTAGACGCTAAGTTGGAACCTCAGGACGAATTGCCTTAAAACTCTTAGGATCTGCAGCTGCTAAATAAAAACGATAATTTGGAGGACAAGTATTAATATCTAAGAACGAACCATTTTGCACATAAGGAAATATTTCATCGTAGCGCTTCGTCTCATTGTTGCTTATTCGACGGTAGATGTGTGTACGGTTTATTTCACTAATATCTCTGATCCCAGCTGCACCCATCAATTCTACAAAACTATGGATGGTTTCTTTATGGAAATTAGCAACTCGAACAGCTTTGTCGCTTGGAACTAATCCTTTTGTCAACTCAGGATTTTGCGTAGCAACACCCGTTGGACAATGATTGTTGTTACATTCCAAAGCCTGGATACAACCAAGAGCAAGCATCATCGCACGTGCACTATAGCATGCGTCAGCACCCAAAGCGATTGCTTTGAAAATGTGGAAACCCGATATGATTTTACCAGCAGCAAAAATCTTAATGTCTTTCTTTAAATCAAAACCAACCAGTGCATCGTAGACAAAGGCTAAACCTTCTTTATAAGGCATTCCTACCGAGTTACTAAACTCTAATGGAGCAGCTCCAGTTCCTCCTTCACCACCATCAACTGCAATAAAGTCGGGTCGTATTCCAGTCTCGATCATAGCCTTGCAAATGGCAAAAAACTCAGATCTCGATCCAATACATAATTTAAAACCAACAGGTTTTCCACCAGATAGATCTTGCATTTTTTTTATCAACTCTAATAAACCAATCGGTGTATTAAATGCTTTGTGATAAGGGGGAGATAAAACATCGGTTCCGGGCTCTACACCTCGTATTTTCGCAATCTCCGGTGTATTCTTTTTTCCCGGAAGGATACCACCATGGCCTGGCTTGGCCCCCTGCGATAATTTCAACTCAATCATTTTTACATTGGGAATTGCCACACGCTCTTTAAACAAATCAGGATCAAAATTGCCATCTTTTGCTCGACATCCAAAGTAACCTGTTCCAATTTGGTAAATCAAATCTCCTCCCGGTTCAATGTGATAAGGACTAATGCCGCCTTCACCAGTGTTGTGAGCAAAGTTTTGTTGTTTAGCGCCACCATTCAATGCCAATACTGCCGCTGCACTTAAGGAACCAAAACTCATAGCAGAAATATTGAACAGACTAGCTGCGTATTTTTGTTTACAATAGGAGCTACCAACTAAGGTTCTTGGATGAAGGTCGAGCTCCGATGCATCAATAGCGGCAATCGAGTGATTCATCCATTCGTAGCCATCACCATATACATCTAGTTGTGTTCCAAAAGGAGTCGTATCCAGTTCATGTTTTGCTCGAGCATACACAATAGAACGATGCATCCGATTAATAGGTGCACCATCTGTTTCCGACTCGATGAAATATTGGTAAATTTTCGGTCGAAGATTTTCCATCACATAACGACCTCTACCCAATACTGGAAAGTTTCGCATGATGGCATGCTTTGATTGGAGCATATCATACCAACCTAGCAATAAAATTGGCCCTAAAATGACCATTGACCACCAAAACGGAGACCATAAAAAATAGGAAACTCCAGCTACAACTAGCAATGAGATGATCGTGAAATAAGTAAAGTCGTTTCGCATGTTTTATAAACTTTTTATCAATGGCTTCTTTAGCCAAAGGGAATAACTTTAAACGTCTTCAAGGTAAGAAATTTAAAAATAATCACTAATCAATAGCTAGATTCTTTTTGATACTTTGATTTTTGGAGCTACTAAGTGATTTTGTTTGGTCATATTCTTTTTGAACGGTTTGAAGGTTTTAAGGAGTGAAGGTTTGAAGGACGCTTAATATGCGGAATTTAGTTGAGCTAAACAGATACGCGATCAAGGTAACCTTTAAACCTTCAAAGCAAATAAAATCATTCAGAACCCCATTTTTTATCACCTATGATCCTTTAAAATAGACCTTTCGATTAGAAGATGACTTTTTTATGTCCATTCATACCGAGTAAATTCCCAGCTTATTGCTAATTTCGGGAAGCAAAAGAATTCATTAATCTAAGCAAAAGCTTCATGAAAAGACTATTAATTATTTGTGCTTTCTTCATATACGCCAGTTCTACATTTGGACAGACAGTAGGACTTTTTGAGAATGACTCTCATTCAGAAAATGGCTACACACTTTTCACCGTAGGGAAAAAAACTTTTCTAATTGATAATTGTGGTTTATTAATTAATGAATGGATCTCTGATTATAATCCCGGTTTGTCTGTTTACCTTTTGGAAAATGGAAATTTGTTAAGGACTGGCAGAGTTACTGGTGAATTTAATGGTGGCGGAGTAGGAGGAAGGCTTGAACTTTTTAATTGGGAAGGTGATTTACTTTGGAGGGCTAGTTATGTATCTGACTCTTATCACCATCACCACGATATAGCGCCACTTCCAAATGGTAATGTTTTATTGATTGCTTGGGAGGCATTTTCATTTGTAGACGCTGTAAATGCAGGAAGAGATCCAGACCTAACCCCTGATGGTGGTGTATGGCCAGACAAAGTGGTAGAAATAGAAATGGTAGGGACCGAAGATTATAATGTGGTTTGGGAATGGCATGCTTGGGATCACCTAATTCAAGACTTTGATAATACTAAAGAAAATTTTGGAGTCGTTGCGGATCACCCTGAATTGATTGATATTAATTTTGAAGCCTACGGAACGAGTGGTCCAGGAGGAGGTGGTAGGGATTGGATGCATTGCAATGGAATTGATTATAATCCAGATTTGGATCAAATCGTTTTGAGCTCTCGTCATTTGAGTGAAATATATGTGATCGATCACAGTACTACTACGGAAGAAGCGGCGGGTCACACTGGAGGTAATTCTGGGAAAGGTGGCGATATCCTTTATCGATATGGAAACCCGTTGGCCTACGATCGAGGATCTGCTGCAGATCGAAAATTTTACAAACAGCATAATGCAACCTGGGTGCCAACAGGATATCCGAACGAAGGAAATTTAATGGTTTTTAACAATGGAAATGCACGTCCGGGAGGTAGTCATTCATCTATTGATATGATTGTGCCTCCAATAGATGCGAATGGGAATTATATTTTAGATGGCAATCTTCCTTATGGTCCTACGGATTTATTTTGGACTTATGTCGCTGACAATCCGGGGTCATTTTTCTCCACTAATATATCCGGTGCTCATGCCTTACCTAATGGAAATGTTTTGATTTGTGATGGGAATGAACCGCTCTTTTTTGAAGTAGATTTGGATAACGAAAGGCATTGGGCATACAAAAGTCCAGCTTTATCAAACGGAGATTTTTTACCGCAAGGATCGAATACACAGCCCTCTGATATATTTAGAGCGACACGCTATCCAGATGAATACGAAGCATTTGTTGGAAAAGATTTAAGTCCTGGAGGCCCTCTTGAAATCAATCCGCTACCTTTTGATTGTGAGTATTTTGATGGACCCATCAACACAGAAGACTTCGCAGAAATTGACTTAGAAATATATCCTAATCCAGCTACTGATCATTTGATTATTAGTTGGCAAGGTGATGAAAGGTTGCAAATCACTGCCTTCAATTTACTTGGTAAACAGGTGGATTCCTTTACAACAGAAGGAGGTTTGGTCAGTCTAGATATCCATGATTGGACAAATGGTACTTACTTTTTAAAAGTGGAAGGCTATGGCGTTTCAAAAATAATTGTTGCCAAATAATATAAGTAGGTCAACCTACTTAAGTACAAAAAAGAATGGAGTAGGTAGTCGAAATGTACTAAAGTAAAAATGTCTAAAGGTCATTTCGACTACCACCTTAATTAATAAACGATAATCCCCTCATCTACATCACCTACCACTTCAGCATTTCCTGCAATATGGCGTATGCCAGATAAGTAGGCTAAAGCGGCTTCTACTTGGTGCCAGTTTTCTACTTTTTGAGCAAATGGATTTGGCAACTGTTCTGCCAACAAAGCACAAAATGGTTCTAGATTTTTAAGTTTCTGATTCCATTCTCGATCAGCTTCTTTAGAAAGCAGAATGCCAAGTGCTGAGGGAAGCGTCTCATGGAAGGTCATCTTCTTGCCATCAAATTTTTCTTGTAGTTGCATTGCCGTCGCCGTTAATCGACCAATTGACATTGGGGACTTAGTGTCCAATTCTTTATCGCATTTTCGAAAGAAAAAGTCATTCCCTTTATTGAAATAAGCGCCCGGCAAACTTAAGGGGGCATCTATGTAAATAGCCTTTGGCGCTAAGTCTGTAATCATCTTTTCTACAAATGCATCAGCATCTTCTCCTTTTACGCTTTGCGCAAAATGTAGTTGCTTATCTTCCAAATAACAGATTGCTGTTGTTCCCGAAAATTTCGACCCGTAATCAATTCCTATATGATTCATTTTAGTGTTTTTTATTTTTAT
>CALGLS010000514.1 GCA_937959375.1 uncultured Saprospiraceae bacterium | reverse complement strand
TAATTGTCTATATCGAAACAACAAAACAACGTTCAACTATACCCATCTTAAATACCTAGCTCCCCCAAGTTCGGTTCCCCTGTATTTAGTATTTAAGTATTTAAACATTTTATTACTATGAGAAGGCTTTGTTACACACTAGCTCTTCTTGCATCCTTTTTTATCAATACGCAATTGGTATGGGGACAAGATGCAAGTAGGAGCAATCATCGCAATGTTGAATTGCATGACTTATCTACACTTTATGATTCTGATCAAAACAAGCAATTGAGAAAGCACAAGGACGCTTACTTAATGCAAATAAAATTTGATCAACTTCCATCTAAGGCTACTACAAAAAAGCTAGAAAAGATGGGCGTTAAAATGCATTCATATATTTCCGACAATACTTATTTGGTGAGCTATCCTCAAAATCTTTCTTTAGCAGAAGCTAAGGAATTGGGAATTACTGCCTATGGTGTTCAGAAGGGAGAACAAAAAATAGCTAAGACATTATCTGACAAAAATTATCCGGAGTATTGCGTCAACGGAGATAAAGTAGAACTAGCTTTTAGCTTTCCTAGAAATAGTAATCAATCTGAAAATAAAGAATTATTAACTTCATATGGTGTTGAGATTTTAGAAAGCCAACATCGAGATGGTGCAACCATTACGGGACTAGTTGATCCAGCAAAAGTAGCAACTATCGCTGACGAAGCAGCGGTCACTTTTGTAGATGTTGTTACACCACCTATCGAAATGTTGAACCACGAGGTACGTTCACTTCAACAAGTAAATTATGTGAATTCTGCCACAGGCAAAAACCTAAATGGAAGCGGTGTTACAATCGGTGTCGGTGATGGAGGAGAACTCGGAAGTCACCTTGATTTTGAAGGTCGTATCATCAATTATGCAAATGGTAGTTATGCCTCATTCGGAGATCACGGAGATCACGTAGCAGGAATTGTAGGTGGTGGTGGTACCCTGAATCCAAGACACAGAGGTATGGCTTCTGAAGCTGAATTGGTTATTCAAAAAACCAGTTTAATCACTTTGTATATGCCTGATTATTTCGCGGATCACAACATGGTACTAACCAATAACTCGTACGGTACAAGTTTTAATTGTGATCTAAACGGAACGTATAACTACAGTAGTCAAACATTGGATATTCAAATGAGAGACTACCCAGAGGTACTACACGTTTATGCTGCAGGAAATAGTGGTAACCTATCTTGCGAACCATATCCTACCGGTTATAGATCTGTTTTACGTTATTACCAATCTGCAAAAAATGTATTGACTGTTGGGAATGTTGATCAAAATAGAGTTATTAAAGCAAACTCAAGTCGTGGACCTGTTTTGGATGGTCGTTTGAAACCTGAAATTTGTGGTGTTGGAACAAGCGTATATTCTACAGGAAGAGAATTTAACTACAAGAGTAAGTCTGGTACAAGTATGGCTGCTCCAGCAGTAACTGGGACGCTTGGACTTATGTACGAAAGTTACCGAAATGAAAATGGAGGAAACAATCCAAAAAGTGCCTTAATGAAAGCAATTGCCTGTAACACGGCAGACGATTTAGGTAACCCAGGGCCTGATTATATTTACGGATACGGTTTGATCAACGCAAGAAGATCTATCGAAACAATTGAAGCGGGCAACTTCCAGTCAGATGAAATATCAGATGGTGAATCTAATACGCATTCAATTAGCGTTCCTGCCGGAACTTCTAAGGTGAAAGTCATGCTATACTGGCACGATAAAGAAGCAGAAACTTATCCGGTTAAAGCATTGGTAAATAATCTTGATATGGTGATGACCACTCCTTCAGGAACAAACTATGAGCCATGGGTTTTGGATCATACGGCAACTGGTGTTGATGATGTTGCAACTCGAGGAGTTGATGACCTAAATAATATTGAGCAAATTACCTTGGATAATCCAGCTGCGGGTAATTATACGATCACAATTGATGGTACAGAAATTCCTTTTGGACCTCAAGACTATCACATTACTTATGAATTTGTAACAGACGAAGTTATCATTACAAGTCCGTTGGGTGGAGAGGTGTTTACACCATCTACAACAGAGTACATTCAATGGGATGTAAATGCTAATAATACGAGTACTTTTAAAGTGGAGTATTCGATAGATAATGGTTCAAGTTGGAATACATTGTCTGCAAATGTTCCTGCCAATCAGCGTTTCTTTTCTTGGTCAGTTCCGTCTTCTATGAGTGAAACGGCGTTTGTACGTGTTAGCAAAAATGATGGTAGCAGCGAAGCAGAAAACGGAATTGCCTTCAGTATTTTGGAACAACCAGTTGTTACAACGGAGCCAATTTGTTATGGAGGTGTGGAGTTGAGTTGGGATGCAGTTGATATGGCTAACGCATATGAAGTTCTAATGTTTGATGGCCAAGAAATGGTTACGCTGACTACGACTTCAGGTCTTTCTTATACTTTAGAAGGCTCTTCTTTGGTGCTAGGTGAAAAATATTGGTTCTCAGTAGTCCCAATTTTATCTTCAGGGAATAAAGGACTGCGTGCTATTGCGACATCTTGCGTTACGCAAAATAATATTGTTTGTCCATGGCCATTTGATATTTATGTGCAAGACCTAGCAGTACGTGCTAAGGGACGTTCAGGAACAAAATCAGCATTAAGCGATGATGAGCCTGTTACAGCATTAATTAAAAATACAGGAAATAATACGGTATCAGATTTTGATATTTATTACAGCGTAAACGGCGGCACAGCAGTAGTCGAAACTTATACAGGAGAACTTGCTTCTGGCGATTCAATATACTATACTTTCCTTCAGACAATCGACATGACAGAAGAAGGAGAATACCATGTGGATGCATGGACTGTTTTAGAAAATGATGTACACAACAACAATGATAGCCTTTTAAATACATACCAAACCGAGCAATTGAGCAATGGCCCAATTGACTTATCACAGTCAGCGTTGCGTGTAAACTTTCAAACCTCAGCTCCTTATTTGTATGACACTAATTCGATTGGATTAGAGGAACTAGACCGTTGGGACTTTGAAACCGTTATTGACGGAACACTTCAAGTGGGTGGTCAATCTACTGCATTAGAATTGTTGATCGACGAGTCGGCAACTGATGTTGCTTCTGATTATTCTAATAATGCCATTCTAACAACCAATCTAGCAGACCATAATCCGAATCTTGGATTGGCAATGGACATTGTTTATTCTAACAATAATCTTTTTCCTCTTGAAGAAGGTTCTGAATTAGTGAACAAGATTTATGTGAGAGGATCTGATGTGGAAAGCTGGGTTGACTTGTACACCTTGAATGAAGCAGAAACGGGTTGGCATACAGTGACTGGTCTCAATATTATGAATGCCTTGAACAGTGCTGGACAGTCTTTGACTACAAGTACTCAAATTAGACTTGAAGAAAATGGAAAAGGACTACTTGTAGATAGTATTGTCATTTACGAAACATCTGCATTGCCTGTTGCTTTGATGAGCTTTACCGCTGAGAAAGTAGGGGAGGATGCTGTACTAAAATGGGCTACCGCTTCTGAAGAAGACAACAGACATTTTGTAATTGAAGTAGCAGTATCTGAATCTGCATTCTTAAAAGAAGAGTTTGAAGTTTTAGGCGTTCAAGAGGGAAGAGGAACGACATCTGCAGTTTCCAACTATGTTTATGTTGATGAAACACCTTCAAAAAATGGGAATCGATATTATCGATTGAAGCAGGTTGACTTTGATGGAAAATTCAGTTTCACTGAGGTTCGTCAAGTTAAATTTGATAATAATGCTGGTCCAGTTGCGATTTATCCGAATCCTGCAGTTGATTATGCTGTGATTGATTTTGATAAGCTTTCAGCTAAAAACCTCAATATAAGTGTAGTTGATGCGTCTGGAGTAACCGTACAGCACTTCACTTATGATGATGCAACTGGCGTTAAGCGATTGCGATTAGATCTGGTAGATATTCCTGAAGGAGTTTACTACATAGTACTTGATCAAGATGGTTCAACTAAATCATACCCACTTTATAAACACCGAAAAGACCATTAATCTTAAATTCTTAATTGAAATTTAAGTTGATTTTACTACATAATTCGTAAAAAAAGCGCTCTGACAACAGTCAGGGCGCTTTTTTTTGTGTTTTTTTTGCAAAAATTCACCCGTGAAAATCTAATTTATGAAAAGATATTTTTCACAATTTGATAGTTTTTTAAAAATTATATTTGTTGATTATCAGTCGTTTAGGTGTTATTGTTGTTTAAATGTATGGATGTAAAAAACACACAAAGACCATGTTTTGTCCTTGTGAGACCCTAAAAAATGTTGGATTATTGTATTGTGATCGAAAGGGAAATAGAGGAGAACGACAAAAACTGGTTAAACGAATCAGTTTAAAAATTGAAAAAGGATATGTTCATGGGATTATAATTTGTTAGGTAAGTCGCCTCGATCGTCAACTCTGATTATTAAGACGACTTACCAAACTATTTTTTCTCAGTCTACTATATAAAAACGATTGCTAAATGAAGCAGTCATCTTGTTGGCCCCCACGTGAGCGGCCGACCACCAAATAAGGATATGTTCATGGGATTATAATTTGTTAGGTAAGTCGTCCCAATCGTCAACTCTGATTATTAAGACGACTTACCAAACTATTTTTCTCAGTTCACTATATAAAAAACGATTGCTAAATGAAGCAGTCATCTTGTTGGCCCCCACGTGAGCGGCCGACCACCAAATAAGGATATGTTCATGGGATTATAATTTGTTAGGTAAGTCGTCCCAATCGTCAACCCTG
>CALGLS010000513.1 GCA_937959375.1 uncultured Saprospiraceae bacterium | reverse complement strand
CTGGTGAGTGCAATGGCGTTTCCATCTCGATCAACAATGTTGAAATGGGAGGTGCCTCGATTGGAAGAGAGGGATGGTTGGAGGTGAAAATTATTGCTAGGATAAAGCGCATCAACATTTGGTTTGATTTTGCTTTCATCGCTAATCACCAACTGAGCTTCTTTGATGGCTAGAGCCAACGCTTGTGGTTCCGTTCTTATTTGCGAAAGCATAATCGCCATTGCTGCGCCACCTTTGCTGGGACCATTTGGCAAATAAATGTGTTTATTTTTATAAGGAATTGCGAAAGCATCTCCAATGTTGACTTGATAGTTCTCAAAATCAGCTCTTCGCAAAAAGCCACCTCTCGCCGTAGAATCTGTTGCTACCTTTTTTGCAATTTCACCCTGGTAAAAACCTCGTTCACCTTCTTGTGCAATGAAGTCTAAGAAATCTGCCATGCCCGGCATTTGTAGTAAGTCGCCTTCTTTGATAATGCGATCGTCTTTGAAGAAAATATCTTTTACGCTAGTGTCTTGTTTGTAAATTGGTTCTAGTAATTCGAGATCATAAGATTGAAAAGCATTCATGAGTACACCTTCTTTTGCTAGTTGAATGGCTGGCTGTACCAAGTCTTTCATTGGTATGGTTCCATAGCGTTGGTGCAATGCAAATAGGCCAGCGATACTTCCGGGAACTGCTGCTGCACCAAGTCCGACATGAAACTCTTCTGACTCGCCACCGAAGTCGATGAGGATGGGGTAGAAGTCCAGTTGTTCTACATTTTTTTGAATGGGTGTTTGGCAAAAGAAATCGAAAAATTGAACGGATTTGTTTACTGGTTTTGCCAAAGCGAATCCATTTCCTCCGGCAGATGCCATGCAAGGTTCGGTGATGAACATGGCGAAGTGAGCGGCGATGGCTGCGTCGAATGCGTTGCCTTTTGCTAGTAATATTTCTTGGGCTACGGCTAGTGTGATTTCGTGGCCGGTGCTGATGGCTTGTTTCATATGGTATGTTGTGTAAGTCAGTTTTCTCAATCGCGTTTTTTAACTCAGGCCTTTTATTTTTTCTTAAATTCTAAATACAACATCGGAATCTTCATGCTAAAGTTTCCTTTCAACTGAATAATTAATTCGATTTTCTTTAGTAGTTGTTTAAAGAACTCCGAACGCTTTTCTTCTCGAACCATTCCCTCCCAAGATTGTCTAAATCCAATTCGAATTAACGCATGATCTAAAAGAGCCATTGGATCAGAAAAACGAATGTTGGTGCTATCCGATTTACTTTTTACTAATTGAAATCCGCTACTTTTGAATTCTGATTCAATAGATTCCTTGGTGTTTCTATGTTGAAGATAAGTATTTAGTTTTTCCAACTCATCATCCAATCTCATTTCTTTAAAAACGGTGGCGAATAAATCAAAGAGTTCTTCAAAAGTTCCAATGGGATTGGTGGTGATACAGACGGTGCCATCTATTTTTAAAACGCGGTACATTTCTGCGTAGACTTTTTCGCGTTCCTCAAAATTATTGACACCAAGGTTGGAGGTGATTAGGTCAATCTGTTGATCCGCTAATGGAATGCGCACGGCGTTGGTCTCCAATATTTCAATGTTATTGAGCTCAAATAATTCAATTTTATTTTTTGTTCTGATGATCGCTTCTGCCCAAATGTCGAGGCCATATATTTTTGAGCTTTCGCCAAAACGTTGACTTAACTCTACGAGTGGAAAACCTGTACCAAAGCCAAGGTCAAGTATTTGAATCTCGGGTTGCATTGGAATATTTTCGAGTAGAAGACGTCCGAATGGAGCAGACCAAAGACTGACTTCGTCATAGATGTTGACGATTGATTTGGATTGCCAGTCGAGTAACTTTTTCATTGGGGAATTATTTTTAGGAGGAAGATAATGCTATGTCTCGTTCAGAAAACTAAACTAGCATATCTTTTTTTAAATTGGAATTTTATCCATAAGGAAAACGATAAAAAGTATAAGTAGAAGAAAACCAACCATCAACAAAATGGAATATGGGTTCGCAAAATTGACGGTCCATCCCATTGATGGAGTTCGTTTGGGAGGTAGTAGTCGTTTGTCTTCCTTGTTGTAATAGAAAATACCGAAACGCCAATTGGTAGGATCGTTGAGCCATTTTTTGTAGGTTTCCTTTGATGGTTTCTCTGTAGACATATTTAGTCTGTTTAGAATTTATTTTCTGAAGATTACTGTGATTAGCTAAAAATGAATACCTTGTAAATTACAATTTAATTACGAAAGTTGTTTAAGAACTTCATGGGGAAGTGCTTGGACTAAATTAAGTTATCGTTTAATCACTGAGTCTTTTAGCCCTGCTTTTTCCAATTTTTAAGCTACAGCCAAAAGGATGAAGCCTAAAAATTAGTCAATTAGAACTAAAATTCTTCACTGATTAATGTAAACCCAATTTAGTCCAAGCACTTAAAATAAAATAAATGAAAAAATATGTTTTCATTGCGGTTGTGTTGGTTTGGACCTCAGCTAATATAAACTGGGGGGATAAAAATTGGAAAGACATGTTGGTTTATGACGCAAATGGTTATTATTCCTACTTGCCAGCAGCTTTTATC
Source organism: uncultured Saprospiraceae bacterium (assembly GCA_937959375.1). Lineage (GTDB taxonomy): Bacteria > Bacteroidota > Bacteroidia > Chitinophagales > Saprospiraceae > CALGLS01. Next base: position 752 of record CALGLS010000513.1, on the reverse strand, counting down.
TATGGTGATTTGAATTTTGGTTTTCATGAAGAAATAGAACAAAAGTATACGAAGGAAAGAGTACGCTACGAATATAGAAATGAGATTCATGAAAAGCTGGTTAATAAATATTACGTAGGTACTGCTGTTTTGCAAACGCCATTTTTTTTGATGGCACATTTAATTACCAAGGCGACCGACCATCCTCCTGATGGTTTTTCAAAAATGTATACGATCTTGGTCTGTCTGTCAAGTACTTTTTATTTTATAGTTGGCTTATTTTATTTAGAAAAGATCTTAGCGAAATTCAAGGTTGATGAACAGGCGATTTTATGGGTGCTTCTTGCACTTGTTTTTGGAACGAATTGCTATGTTTATTCAGCTATTCAAATTGGGATGTCGCACGTTTATTCCTTTGCCTGTATTAATGCGCTCGCTTATTATCTCATTCGGTTTAATGAAAGTCCAAGTTCAAAGTATCAATACCTCATGGCTTTTTTATTTGGTATGGTGATTTTGATTCGACCGATTAATGTGGTCGTGTTTTTAGGCTTATTCTTTTTCTTACCATCTTTTGAAGAGCTTAAGAAAACCTTTGTTCAATTGTTTGAAAACAAATCAAGATTGTTTGCGAGTATTTTAATCTTGTTGGCTGTAGTCAGTATCCAACCCATTATTTATAAAATACAGACAGGATCTTTCTTCGTTTATTCGTACAAGGAAGAAGGGTTTGATTTTTTGAATCCAGAAATATTCAACTTCTTATTTAGCTA
>CALGLS010000512.1 GCA_937959375.1 uncultured Saprospiraceae bacterium | reverse complement strand
AAGGTGCATCGCACCGCCTCCGTTTGTAACCACAGCTATCAATAAATTTACTAAAGGTGCAGCGCACCGATTCCGTTTATATTCCCCACAAAAAAAAACGCTACGATCAAGTGTTTCCACCCAACCGTAGCGTTGATATCCAGAGTTAATTTTTACTCAGAGCTTTCGCCCTTCTTTTTACTTATTCTGTAGCCGCATTCGTTTCAGCTTTTACGTAAGTACCATTGTATTCCAATACGATACTAAAATTGCTGAAACCTGCTAGTTTGTCTTTGTCCAATTCTATCATAGAGTTTCGTGACAACAAACGCTCCCGATAAATCGTTTGCCCATTGCTGCTTACAACCTTCATCGTCACCTGAGCACGTGCCTCCTTTATGTTGTAAGACACAAATACTTGATCGTTAAACTGGTGTAGACTAGCAGTTGCATTTTCTTGAGTGCCAGCGAATTGGCCGCTTCCATTATTACATTGCTTATATTGCTTGTGGCAAATGTTATCCCATTCAACTTCACAGCAGTAAGGATCAACCTCTTGTACATAGGTTACACATTCCGCGTTGTTGTAAGTATTGCCATTCCAAGGGTTAGTGGCTTCAGCAGGGCAGTTGTTCGTAGGAGGAGGTGTTCCACCACCAGTACATTCATCATATGCTTCTTGACAGATTCCATCCCAGAAAGTATTACAGCAGTAAGTATCATTGTCTTGAACCAACGTGATACAATCAGCATCTGTTAGCGCTTCGCCAGTATCTGGATTTACAGCTTCTGCTTCACAGTCATTTCCTCCTGTAGTACAACCTTCAGTAGCAAATGTTTGTGTTTGTGAAAACGGAGATTTCAAATCAGCAGCACAATTCGCTCTTACCTTGATTTGATAATCAGAACATACTTCTAGTCCTGTTACAGTTACATTTGTATTTGTAGTAGTGTAGTTGGTCCACGTTCCTCCAGTTAGTCTAACTTTTACTCTGTAATCGATTGCTCCAGCAACTTCATTCCATGAGAAATCAGCAGTTGTGTTAGTTATGTTAGAAACCTGTGGGTTAGTTGGTGCTTCACAAGTTTCATTTGGTGGTGGTGGAGGAGGAGTTGTTCCATTACAAACGCTTTCTGCATTTCCGCTTACATTTGTCAAATTGGTAGCCACATAATTTTCCATACGGGTGGTCTGTCCTTCTGAAAACATGTACATGCAAGCATCATTGGTGTAGTCCATGTAGCTCATGTGCAAGTCAGTGCTGTTACAAGTTGATGCACCAACGCTAGGGCAACCATAATAAGGTTCCGTAGAAACAGGCGTATCTGCTACATTGTCATCATCATTACAACCACCGTTACCACCCCAAATGTGATCTAGTAATAGGTAGTGACCTAATTCGTGGGTCAATGTTCGTCCTAAGTTGTATGGTGCGTTTGGTACAACACCTGTACATCCTGCACCTGATCCGAAAGCAGCTGCGTCAATTACAACACCATCACCGTTTCCGTTTCCACCCAGTGGAGAATAACCAAGGTAACCTAAATTAGGTCGTACGTAAATATTGATATAGCCACTCCAAGCTGGTACGTTATCACCGTTGGTTTGGTTGATCGTAACGGCAACATCTCCGTTTTGTAAGCCGTAGCCAGAAGGGTGGTTTTGAGTGGCTAAGCAAAAGTCGATACAAGCGGTTCCGTTTACAAGGCCGGGGAAAGAGCTAGAAGAACCGTTTGTCCAATTCGTGATATCACTATTGGTACCTTGGTAATCATTGTTCAGGATATCAACTTGAGCCTGTGCAAGTGCTCTCAAACAAGCTGCATCTGGATTTGAGATGCCTTGGAAGTGGACTGCCATTGGAAGAACAACAGGTGTGTTGCATTCAGATCGAACGTCAGAAGAAGCTTCTGCCATTTCTAATTTTCGTTGGTGCGCGCGTCGGTAATCGGGATCAGCTAATAGTTGTTCCATGTGGGTATGGTTACCACAACTACGATGTCCTTCAATGTGAGATTCCTCTAGGATTGCTTCGTTGTCAGATAACTCTTCTTTCTTACAGTTAGTGAGTAGAAGTGCAAAAAGCACAAATACGGAAAGCATGATTCTTACTTTTGTCATGATGGTATCTATTTTAAAAAGGTGAACTAGGAATTGAAGCTTTATAAATGTTATTAAAACTCCGATTAATAAAGTGTAAGAGTGTGATCTATATGGCTTGTTTTGTCGATGAACTAATTTGTTTTATTCGATGTCTCAAATATATCGGGAGAAGCAAGAGAAAAGCATTTTTTTGGCCTTAGCCAGACCTTACTAGACCATCTTTTTTACCTTAGTAATACCTTACAGTAATCGTTAAGTAGCTGATAATCAGGTTTTTGTTGAAAAATGAATATTTTTGAAAAATTAGACTAAACTTACTTTTACTATTGTTTTAAGGTCAATAAAATGAGGAGTAGAGTTGGAAATAAATCGGTGGAACATCCATCATTTCTTGCTTCCTTCATCTAGCACTTATCTATTTCCATATATATTTGTAGTTTTGACCATATGATTATTCGTACGCCATTGATACTACTGTTGCTTCTATTGACGCTAGTTGCCTATGCGCAGCTTGGTATTAAGGAAGAGCATCCGATAACGGAAACAGGTCAGATGGCAGATACGAGTACCATAGATATCTATTTAGAAACGGCAGATCGTTTAATGTTCCAAAACCCAGACGAAGCTTATAGTTATAGTCAAAAGGCTTTAGCTATAGCTAAAAAGATAAAAGATGTATATGGGATACACTTGTCTTATATGTCGATGGGAGGAGCTGAATTTCAAAGAAGCAAATATGAGGAGGCACTAGGTTTATATGAATTGGCGCTAGAAGTAGGAGTAACAGAGCATGACTTGGAAATGATGGTTGCAGCTTATAATGATATGGCCATCGTTTATAATGAACAAGGAAAAGTAATCAAGGCCTTACAATTGTATAAGAAGGCTTTAGATTTAGTAGAAGAGGGAACTTGTAAATGTGGTTTAGGAGCAATTTATAATAATGTAGCATCAATCTACACCGACATAGATAGTATTGACAAGTCAAAGCTTTATTTTGAAAAGGCGCTTGAGATGTTTAAGAAAGAAAAAGATGAGCTTGGGGTTGGTACGGCTTATTCCAATCTTGGAGACTACTACATGAGGAAGAAGCAATTTGCAGAAGCGGAATCTTTCTTCTATAAAGTATTGGATATTTATAAAAGGAATGATGACCCGGAAACTGGTTTTTATGCCTACATCAATTTGGGAAATATCAACGGAGAAACAAAGAATTTCCTTTCCGCACATACCTTTCTTGATTCTGCAGTCATGATCAACAGTTCTAGTAATTCACTTTACTACAACGCCATGTTGGCAATTGATCGAGGTAAATTGTTTTTGTATCAAAATGATAAAAAAGAAGCACGTCAATATTTTGAGGAAGGTTTGAGTATTGCCAAGGATCTAAATGCTAACTTTTTAATAAAGGAAAGTGCGAGTTTGCTTTATGAATTACAGGCAGAATCAGATGATTACAAAAGCGCTTTTGAAAACCTTCAGTTGATTAAAACGATTGCTGATAGTACAAACAAAATCAATAGCTCAGCGAATATGGCAAATTTGCAAGAAGCGTTTGCCTTAGAGCAAGAAAAACAAGCAAAGTATCTAGCTGCGCAAAAATTGATTGCGAGCAAAAATCGGAATCGCTTTCATTGGACACTAGGTCTTTTAGCTGGAGCTATAATTATTGGCTTTTTATCTTTTCACCTTTATCGCCAACAAGTAAAAACGAGGGAAGCGGCAATGGAACGCGACAAACTATCGATTGATCTCGAAGGTAAAAACAAAGAAATTACTTCGAAGGTCATGTACCTTGCTCGCAAAAACGAGTTGATTAAAAGCATCTCTTCCAAATTGGCAGGCAACCAACGTAACCTTTCTACGAGCAATCGAAAAGTAGTGCAGGAGATCATCCACGAACTTAAGACTGGACAAGACGATGATGTTTGGAGGGAATTCGAAATCCGATTCATGGAAGTCCATCAAAGTTTTTATAAAAAAATGAAAACAGATTTTCCAAACCTATCTCAAAACGATATGAGGCTTTGCGCTTTTCTCAAATTAAACCTTTCGACCAAAGATATCGCCGGAATCACTTTTCAAAGTATTGGGAGTATTGAAGTAGCTCGAGCTCGCTTGCGCAAAAAATTGGGGATTTCTAACACAAATGCGAATCTGACTGAGTTTATTCACGCGATGTAGCCAGGTGGATCTTTACATGTTTTCACTTCTTTCTTAATTTAAAGCGAATATTCGCCTCCACAGCTTTCACTATTCCCACATCCTTCGTATTATTGCATGAACTTTGTGTTAGATACTTCATATCTCAAACTCTTCTCTAACACAGCAAATCAATTAAAATAATGAATAACCCATATCCTAATCTCCTCAAACCACTAGATCTCGGTTTTACTCAATTGAAAAATCGCGTACTAATGGGCTCCATGCACACTGGTTTGGAAGAAACTAAAAACGGTTTCGAGAAAATGGCTGCTTACTTTGGCGAACGTGCAAAAGGTGGCGTAGGACTAATCGTAACCGGAGGAATTGCTCCAAATAGAGCCGGTTGGGTTTCACCTTTTTCTGCAAAGCTAACCACCAAAGCGGAAGCGAAGAAGCATCAAAAAATAACAAAAAGAGTACATGACGAAGGCGGGAAAATCTGCATGCAAATTTTGCACACAGGTCGTTACGCATACCACCCATTCGCTGTAGCTCCTTCAGGAATAAAAGCACCGATTACTCCTTTTAAGCCTTGGGAGTTAAAAGTCAGTGGCATCAAAAGAACCATCAAAGATTTTGTAAAATGTGCCGCATTAGCTCAAGAGGCAAATTACGATGGGGTAGAAATAATGGGCTCTGAAGGTTACTTGATCAACCAGTTCATTGTTTCAAAAACCAACAAACGAACAGATGAATGGGGAGGTTCTTACGAAAATAGAATTCGATTCCCTTTAGAAATTGTAAAACAAGTTCGGGGAAAAGTAGGTCCTAATTTTATCATCATCTACCGACTCTCCATGCTAGACTTAGTTCATGACGGAAGTACCTGGGAGGAAGTAGTTGACTTAGCGAAAAAAATTGAAGCAGCTGGAGCAACCATCATCAATACTGGAATTGGTTGGCACGAAGCAAGGGTACCAACGATCGCGACTATGGTGCCACGTGGTGGTTTTAGTTGGGTGACAAAAAGGTTGATGGGAGAAGTAAATATTCCACTGATTACTACCAACCGAATCAATACACCAGAAGTTGCAGAAGATATATTGTCAGGAGGACATGCTGATATGGTTTCCATGGCGCGTCCATTCTTGGCCGACTCAGAATTTGTAGTCAAAGCAATGGAAAATAGAGCGGATGAAATCAACACCTGTATCGGTTGTAACCAAGCTTGTTTGGATCACGTTTTTCAACGTAAAACAGCCAGTTGCTTAGTTAATCCGCGTGCTTGTCACGAAACAGAATTGGTCATCAAGCCAACAACAAAAAAGAAAAAAATTGCAGTAGTAGGAGCTGGTCCTGCAGGATTATCTTTTTCTACCACAGCTGCTAGTCGAGGACACGAAGTGCATCTGTTTGACATGGCACCTGAAATAGGTGGACAGTTCAATATGGCAAAGCAAATCCCTGGTAAAGAAGAATTTTACGAAACGCTACGTTACTTCAATAAACAAATTGAATTGACTGGTGTACAGCTTTTCCTAAACCAAAAAGTTGACCTAAAATTAATTGAAGCAGGTGGTTTTGATGAAGTTATTTTGGCAACAGGAGTAACACCACGTAAATTAAATATTCCTGGAATCGATCATCCAAAAGTGTTGTCGTACATCGAAGTTTTGAAAGATAAAAAAGAAGTAGGAAAATCTGTGGCTTTAGTCGGAGCAGGAGGAATTGGTTTTGATGTGGCAGAATACCTATCTCATCATGGCGAATCTCCAAGTATGAATGTTGACGTATTCATGAAGGAGTGGGGAGTTGACCAAAAACATACAAGCGCTGGTGCCCTCATGGAAGCGGAACCTGCACCATCGCCTCGCGAAATTTTCCTAATGCAACGTTCTACCGGAAAACTCGGAGCTAAGCTCGGAAAAACCACAGGTTGGATTCACCGCAGTAGTCTCAAAATGAAAAAAGTAAAGATGCTCTCTAACGTCCAATACGTGAAAATTGATGACGAAGGTTTGCACATCACCGTGAGCAAAGAACCACGTGTTCTAAATGTAGATAACATTGTTATTTGCGCTGGGCAAGTTTCACTACGCGACATGTTCGAACCATTAAAAGATAAAGGCGTTCAAGTGCGTTTGATTGGAGGAGCCTATGAAGCAGGTGAGCTGGATGCTAAGTTTGCCATTGACCAGGGCGCTCGTTTGGCGGCAGAAGTTTAAAAAATAAAAGATCGGTAAGTGCATCGCGAAGCAAGCAATTGCTGAGCTGAGCTATAAAACCCGAGCGCGATA
>CALGLS010000511.1 GCA_937959375.1 uncultured Saprospiraceae bacterium | reverse complement strand
ATGTCCTCAAATGATCTTTTTCAGCAGTACTTTAGCTTTTTAATCGCCCATAGCTATGGCTATGCCCTCTTAAAAGAGCTTCGTTCTGTCAAAAAATCTCTATTTGATCCCTATACAAAATAGCTCAGAATAAAGTCTATTAAGTTAGCACTGAATTGAAAAGTATCGCCAAAAGATTCACACCTATCCGCTGGCTAGGCAAGTTCACATTCGAACACGTTAGATGGCCATTCTAATTCTAACCTATCCTATCGGCTAGGCACATTCACATTCACATTCACATTCACATTCTAATTCTAATTCTAATTCTAATTCATCCCCCTCCTCTCATCCACCTCCGCATAAGCCGCATCATAATCCGTTCTCAAGGTTCCCATCCAACGATCCCAAAATAGGAAATACAATCCATAGTTTCCATTAAAGTGTTTGTGGTGTTGATTATGATTGACCGAAGTGTTTAACCATTTACCAATGGGATGATTGCTAAATCTTTTCGGATAAAGTTCAAACCCTAAATGACCATAGACATTGTATATAATCATGATCATCAAAAAAGTAAGTAAGGCAGAAAAATGAAAAGGTATAAATAATACAATTGGAAAAACGACAGCGGCCTCTAAAACTCCCTCTAAGGGATGAAAAGCATAAGCCGCCCAAGGCGACGGGTTAGTGGATTTATGATGAACCAAATGTATCCGTTTGTATAAAGTAGGTTGATGGATCAAACGGTGCATCCAATAAAAATAAGTGTCATGCAATATCAACATTAGAAACACACTTAGCCCCCAATAGCCCCATCCATATTCATCAATGCTTTCATACTTTAAGGTATACTTTTTAAATGATGAAAAAAAGACGACCAAGGCCACTCCCGTAAAAATGACACTCGTTATCATAGAATAAAATATCTCTCGATAATAATCTTTTCGTTTGGGAAACTTAGCTTGAATTTTTTTAACAGCCCATTTCTTTTTGAAGAGTATATAGAACATGATAAAAAACGGGCTTGCCACTAGGAAGTAACGCGCTAAATTGACAATCAATATCCGTTGAGCGAATTCTAAAATGGTTGGATCCATAACGATAAAGATTTTCTTTTATGAACAGTTCGAAGCAAAAGGGCTTGGTGATTTTGTTTATTAAAAGGTTTGAGGGTTTGAAGGAGTGAAGGTTTGAAGGACACACGATACGCGGGCTACACCTCAAGTGTCCTTCACTCCTTCAAACCTTACTAAGGTAAACCATCTATCTTCTAATCCTTCAGACTACCTCCAAGAATTTTCGAATTTATTAGGAAGCAACCAAAATAACTGCATCTTTTTCAGAGCCTAGGTTTCTTCTATTTTTTAGTTAAAACAAATAATAGCAAGATAATTTAGTCTGAGTAAAAAAATTAATTACTAAATAATCATATTGTTTTTTATAATAAAAATTGGATTATGAAAAGAAAGTCTGTAATTTTGAACTAGAAACAACCAAAATCCTTTTCAACGATGAAAAAGCAATCCACTCAAAGAAAATACAACTTCCCTGACGCAGACCTCTACCTACAGTGCATGGAGCGAGCGAAATACGCCAATCGAGATATCAAATCATTCGAACAATATGGATATGGCAAAGACAAGCTAAAGACTTTTTTGACCATGTGCGAAAAGTTCCGTGGCTTACCTGATGACGATGAACTCGTTGGAGATCAGATGATTACAACAGACAAAAAGTACGAAGCGGCTGAAAAACTAAAGACAGCCATCCGTAGTATCATGACTCGTGTAGCCATCAAATATGGCAATAGAAGTGGCAGATATCGTAAATTTGGAACGGCCAAAATGGGTGATATGACTGATGCTCAGCTCCTATTCTGTGGGCGCCGTGTTTGTCGTGTAGCTCGCCAACAAATTGACTTTTTGGTCGAAGTAGGGGTCAACGAAAAGAACATATCTAGAGTGGTCGAAGAATGTAGAAACTTCGAAAACGCCCTCAACATCCAGCAAGATAAACTGGCTGAGCGGGACATCTCTGTCGAACGAAGAATCGAGCAAGGAAACAAACTCTATGATGAATTCGTGGTACTCTGCAATATTGGCAAAGACATCTGGGCTGAAACGGATAAGGTTAAATACGAGCACTACACCATTTACGAAAGTAATAATGATCAAAAGATTGCCCGTAAAGACAAGCTTAAAGCTAAAAAGGATGATAACGCTTAGTCCGCAAGTTTAGAGAATTTAAAACATTCTTACTTTTCCCGTCTTTCTCCCTAAATTTCTTATTTTTATGAGTAATTATGATTTGCATACGTCATACATTATTTTCAATTTTAATGCGTTACTCATTAACTATTTCGAATTCGAAGTTTCAATCAACTGCTTCAATTCAAATTACCCCCTCAACAAATGATTTTTAAAGATAAAAAAGAGGAAGCCCTAGGAGGAAATTACAAGTTGAAAGATGTCAAGGTTTTTGGCTCTAAGGAAAACCTGTATCGCAATTCTAAAAAATACCGCAAAGTCTACGATGAGGAGGAATCTCGCTACATCTATTGCGAACTCTCTCTTTATAATAAACTCTTTGATGAATCGGATTGGGAACTTTCCTTGGTCTTTATCTGCAAAGAATTAAAGTCTGGAAAAGAACTCACACGCATCGAAAAGGAGATCAACATTTCTAAAGATCAAAACATCATTTATGTCAACGAAGGCTGGGGAACAAAGGAAACCGGCTGGTGGAAAAAAGGGGGCTACCTCTGGGAAATATACATCGACGATAATCTAATTGGCAAAGCTGATTTTTACATCATCAATGGTGGCAAGGTTTCCAAAATTAATAACCCTTATTTTGACATTCAAGAAATTCGCTTATTTGAAAGTGCTCGTGATGGCCTTCCTGTACATGAACGAATCTATTTGAAGAAGTTTGCAAACGACATTACGCGCTATGTCAACATCGAAATGAGCATCAACTATTTGCTCAAGCAAAATGACTTCTTTCCACTCGAATTACAATTCTTCTTTTATAATGATTCTGGCCAGCAAAAAGCCATCATGAATTATTTTAAAGTTTATAACGATATTCCTCCTACCATAACGTTCGATACTGGTTTTGGTGCAGTCAAACCTGGTTACTGGTTCGAAGATTTATACTTTTTAGAAATTGTATTCATGGACACACTCATCGCAGTGGTGCCTTTTGAAGTTGGCGAATTTGAAGAACTATCCAACGAGCCTATCCCTTATTCTTCTGGTTTGGAAACAGAAGTATCTATCCCAGAAAATCATCGCAGCATCGAAGCGAAAATTAGTTTCCCAGAAGCGAAGATGGAATTGGAAGAACTCATCGGTCTGCATTCTGTAAAGAAACAAATCAATGAATTGGCAACCTATCTTCAATTTCTAAAAGTCAGAAAAGAAAAGGGCTTACAGGAAGATCAACAATTCAACTTACATAGCATCTTTACGGGTAACCCCGGCACTGGAAAAACATCAGTGGCACACATGCTCGGTAAGATTTACCACAGTCTTGATTTACTTTCTCATGGTACTGTTTTCGAAGTTGGACGTGCCGATTTAGTTGGTGAATTCATTGGGCAAACCGCACCAAAAGTAAAAAAAGCAATTGAAGATGCACGAGGTGGTATCCTCTTTATTGACGAAGCTTATTCGCTGACCAACAGAGGTACCGATGGTAAAGATTTCGGAAAAGAAGTCATTGAAGTTTTGCTAAAAGAATTGGCAAATGGCTCGCAAGATTTAGCGATTATTTTTGCTGGTTACCCAAAAGAAATGCAGCACTTTCTCAATTCTAATCCAGGTTTGAGTTCTCGTTTACGCAACGTCATTCACTTCCCCGACTATACACCTGAGGAACTAATTGAGATTGCACATTATAGCGCTGACAAACGTGGTGTTCTCATTCACAATGATGCTACAGAATTGATTCATAAAAAATTAGTTGAGGTTTACCGAAATAGAGATGAGCAATTTGGGAACGCACGTTTCATCAACGGAATCATCGAAGAGGCGAAGCAAAACATGGCCTTGCGATTAACGGGCAAAGGTGTTGATTTGTCGAGTCTCGAACCAGAAGATCTATCAACTCTAACTGAAGCGGATGTACTTACCGTCTTCCAATCTTCTTCCAATCAAGGCATTCAACTGCCTGTGGATGAAGCACTATTGAAAGACGCACTCAAACAACTAAAGGACCTTGTTGGTCTCGAGGATATAAAGCAAGAAGTAGATGAAATGACAAAGCTGGTTCGCTACTATCGCGAAATCGGTAAAGATGTAAAGAAGTCATTTTCACTGCACACTGTGTTCAAAGGAAATCCGGGAACGGGTAAAACAACTATTGCTAGACTACTCGTACAAATTTACAAAGCACTTGGTATTTTGGAACGTGGACACTTAGTTGAGGTGGACCGAAAATCTTTGGTTGCTGGTCATGTTGGCCAAACAGCGATCAAGACTTCTGAGGTGATCGACAAGGCGATTGGCGGTGGTTTGTTTATTGATGAAGCTTACTCGCTTACACAAGGTGGCAGTAATGACTTTGGCCGCGAAGCCATTGAAACTTTACTGAAACGAATGGAAGATCAGCGTGGTGAATTCATGGTTATTGTAGCCGGTTATCCGGAAGAGATGCGCCAGTTTATTGAAGCCAATCCTGGTTTGATGTCGCGCTTTGATCGTCAATTCAACTTCCCAGATTACAATGCGACCGAGCTCAAACGCATTGCAATGATGATGTTCAATTCTGAAGAGTTGGTTTTGGATGAAGCTGCGGCTAAACATCTGAATGAGTATATTCAAAAGTTAGTTGACAACAAGCACAAGTACTTTGGTAATGCGCGTACCATTCGTAAAATTGTTCGTGAAACGATTCGACGACAGAATTTGCGAATGGCTGATCTTGCTCCGAAGGATCGAAGTCCTGAATTAATTCGATCTGTTAATTTAAATGATATCTCGAATTTTCAATTGGTGGAAGAGGAGAACAATGCTCGTAAGGGAATTGGGTTTAGAAGTGGCAATTAGAGTTGCAATGATTTTTTTCCTGACTATTTCTAAGTCTTTATTTATCGCCGAACTTGAGCGTTTTTCATCACAACATTTTCTCACATATATCTATCCCTGCTTACCGAAGCCGCCTTCTAACGCGTGGTTAAACCATATAAGGCATATAAGGCATATAAGGACAGATAAGGAGTGACTTATATTTTCTTATATGCCTTATATGGTTCAAAAAAAAAACAAAAAAACTAGAAAAAATCATAAGCCACATTAGTAAACACCCCATCTGTAATTTCGCTAACCACTCCCCCGTTTATGTCTCGAAGCTTAAGACTAAAAGTTCCAGAGATTTTTCCATCAGCACATTTCGTAACCGTTATCGTACCATCTCGAGCAACACCTACTCCACTCAAACTTAAAGAAGCTTCACTGGTGAATACGGTCCCAGTAGATGAAGTAATCGTAAAGGCATTATCGTAATTTGAATCCTCACTACCATAAAACGTTTCGGTACTGATACATTCTCCTACATCACCATCTCGGTAATCAGTAATAACAAGCGCCAATGTTTGTCCTCCAGCATCCTGTCCAAAAAAGTCTAAACGCTTAGCAGCAACGTCATCGGCAGAGTTAGATTGAGTAACGGTTGGCTGTGAGATACTTTGAGACTCCCAAGCTTCTCCATCAATCTTACAGGCAAAATAATTTTCTACGTTAGGGTCTGTACTTATATCGCCATCATCGTCCTTCGCACAGGATAGCATTACAAAAGAGACTAGTAAACAAAGTGCAAATACATTCTTAAATTGATTCATTTTGTGATTTTTTTAAAGCATTAGTTTTAAACAATTGCTGATTATTAACAGTAACTATTCACGCAAAAATAGAATAAAATTTGAGCCTTGCCCACTAGAGACCCAATGACTTCTTCCACTTTCTTTTGAAATGTTAAAATGATTCCTTATTTTGATGCTTGTTAGGGAAACTTACTACAGATTTTAACCAAGACTTTACTTTTACTTTACAAACATTCCCTATCCAAAATAGCTTTAGGTTGTAAACCTATAAGCCCATTAAACAATTTTACGGAGTTTTAAACTAGCCTAAGAGCGAATATTCACAAAGCATTACCTTAATTGCAGTAATAGCCACAAAATGCTCGTATGAAAAAGCTGATTTTAATTCAGACGTTTACCATTCTTTGGGGTTTGGCCAATTTTGTCACCCCTAGCACTGCTATACACGATTCTCATTCAAGCTCAATTCAAGTGAACGTCTGCGATAGCATTGACCTTTCAATCGCTATCTCTCCATCTAATCCTGTTATCTCTTGCGACTTTCCTTGCGTTACCCTAACCGCTACTGGAGGTAGTTCAAATGGTGAGTATATCATTGAATGGGAAAATGTACTTGGAGAAAATACGCTTACTGCCTGCGAGGCGGGGACCTACGTTGCTAGCATTACTGATCTGAGTAGCGGCTGTACCAATACACAATCTGTCACTGTCAGTAATTATGTCTTACCGATTATTGACGCTGGACCTGATCAACAGGTTTCTTGTATCAATCCTTGTACAGCACTTCAAGCCGTTTTACCAAATATACAAGATGACTTTTCCATTGAATGGGAAGGTCCAGAAGGATTTATATCTAATGAATTACTTCCAATTGTTTGTACCCCGGGGACTTATATCTTTAGTGTAAATGAATCCGGAGGTGGTTGTACCATCACAGACAGTGTAGAAGTTGAAGAAGTTTACGAAGCAATTTACAACAGCCTTCAACTTGATATTTGTCCTGGTGATTGTTTTAGTTTTGGAGGACAGGATTATTGCGAATCTGGTAATTTTATGCACACCTTTCAGTCTGCTCAAGAGTGCGACAGTATCGTTATTCTACAGTTGTATCAAATCCCTGTTGCCGCAGAAATTGACCAGCCAGACATCATAACCTGTGCTCAACCGCAGCTATTGCTCAACACCCTAAACTCAACTTATTATTCTGATGCAACTTACGAATGGTCTACCCCCGATGGTAATATCATTTCTGGCAAAGATTCAACCGCTATATTAATTGACCTCCCTGGAAATTATTTGTTCAGTATCAAATGGAATGAGTGTATTGTTAGAGATAGTGTTCTGGTAACTGCTAATCAAGTTGATCCAGATGCAAATGCTGGTGAAGATGTTGAACTTGATTGTATTGAGCTTCAGGCTACTTTATCAGCTGCAACGGCAGTTGATACGATTGGAAAAACTTATATTTGGAATGGCCCTGATAATTTTTTCGCCAATCAGTATCAGGTGCAAGTTGACAAAGCTGGTATTTACGAACTTACCGTTCAAGACAACACCAATGGTTGTGTGCAATCCGATGATGTTCTTGTCAATGAGTACACTGCCTTTGAGCCAGAACTAACGGTTGAACCTTCTTGTTTCAATGATACTTCTGGTAGTATTGAAATCAACAATGATTCACTTGCCACTACTTTCGATTTTTCAATTCGTGAAAATGATTTTCAAGATGTTTCCAAATTCGAATCTTTAGGAGCGGGTGATTACCAATTGGTTTGGCGAGATGACTATGGTTGTGGAGATACATTAGAGGTTGCTGTTCCTGAGTTATCTGCCATTGATTTTAGAATGGACGATAGTTACTCCATTTGTGGAGACAATTACATCATTTTAAATGCAGCGGTTAATATTAATGAAACTCCTGGTCCGGTTACTTACTTATGGGATGATGGTTCTACATCTCCGGCTATGCGCACCAATAGAGTTGGTAACTTTTGGGTAGAAATTACTTCTGCCTGTGAAGTTTACAGACATGAGTTTGAAGTAACCAACGAGTTGTCAACGGTAGACAACAACATCTATGTCCCTAACGCCTTCTCTCCCAACAGCGATTATAAAAATGATCGATTCAGAGCTTATATCAATCACGAAATCATTGCTTATCAATTACAGGTTTATGATCGACGAGGTGGACTGATGTTTAGTACGGAGGATCCGCTTGAGGGTTGGGATGGTACCATCAAGGGAGTACAGTCAGCCGTTGGTGTATATTCTTGGTGGCTAAAAATTAAGATTGCCACCTGTGGTGGTGCTCGAAGTGAGGGCTATTTAAGTGGTGATGTTACTTTGTTTCGGTGATTGAGGGTTTGCTTAGGTGTTTCGTTCTTGTATTTTTATCTCTATCTCAGCTTAGCAATCCCGAAAGCTTTGCTTCTTCGTGCTTACTAATCTTTACTTCTTCGTAATTTGGGGAAACGGATTGTCTGGACATTCTAATTCTAATTCTCCCCCCTTCCTATTCTTTCACAAAATCCAAAGACACCGAATTAATACAATAGCGTAAACCAGTCGGCTTTGGTCCGTCATTGAAAACGTGTCCGAGGTGACCATCACATCTTGCGCAAAGTACTTCTACTCTATTCCAGCCGTATTTATTATCTGTTTCTTCTGTAACATGCACATCGTTAATTGGTTGGTAAAAACTTGGCCATCCGGTTCCAGATTCAAACTTAGTTTCTGATGAGAACAAAGGCAATTGGCAACCTCGGCAAGTAAATACACCGGCTGATTTTTCCTTCAACAGGTCGCCAGTGTTTGGTCGTTCTGTTCCTTTTTCTCGTAAGACATTGTATTCTAGGTCGGTGAGTTCTCCCTTCCATTGTGCAGCTGTTTTTACTACTTTTTTCAACGTATCAGATGCCATTGAGGCTGGTGTCGCGGCTACCTTAGACTCTTTGTTTTCTTTAGACTGTATAGATGATTTGCTTTGCTGACAACTCATAGGTATTAGGAGAACAAAAGCGACTAGTAGAAATTGCATTAGGTAAGTCATATTTTATTTTTTTTGATAAAGTTGTTTAAAGATTTTTTTTCTTCTTACACTTCAAAATTACGATCTTACTTGAATATAAGTATCACAGAATTATTACATTTTGGATTCAAATCCAAAATAGATTTTATTATCTTCTTTTCTTAGGTGCTTGCCAATCTTCAGCCTCTGCAAATTCTACTATGCGTTTCATAAAGCCAATAATAGACAAGAAAACTAGATAGCCAAATACAACAACGATCATCAACCATTTGTATCCTCCAGCTGCTTCCATGGTCATTCCTGACAGTGCGTATGCTGTAGCACCAGATAAAAGGGTAAGTCCCGCAAAAACCAACATTGAGGTAATCCAGTACTTATTGATATCTTTTGCCGAAAGGCAAAATACACTATTACCAACGGCATAAAATAGCATAAAGGCAGATGCCGTTAGCCAACAAAAGTCAGCTCCTGCTCCTAGGAGTCCACCAAATAATTTAGAGAATAACATCACGGTAAGGCTTGCACCAAAGATGAGTGCCCCTTGAAAGACTGGGTTGTAAGCTTTAGTTAGGATTGATTGGTTTGCTTGATCCATCGTTTTGATTTTTTTGTTGGTGCTGGCATACTTACATAAATGTAAAAATGATAGATATTGTTTAGCAAAAGCTAATTAATACTTGGAGATTATTGTTAAAAAATATATTCAACTATTCTAAATCGTATAGTCACCTTCAATTAAAACTTCGGTCTTCCAACTCCTTTTATACCACTTCACCATACAAATCATACTCTTCCGCTTCAATAATTTTCACATTTGCAAAATCACCGATACGCACATAGAACTTTTTAGCATCCACCAATACCTCATTATCTACCTCAGGAGAATCAGCTTCGGTACGGCCAACAAAGTATCCACCTTCTTTGCGATCAAACAAAACACGTAAGGTCTTTCCTATTTTTGCTTCGTTCTTTTCTGCAGATATTTCTCTTTGGATTTCCATCAAACGATTTGCTCGATCTACTTTCACTTCCGCTGGTACATCATCTTCCACCCCGTGCGCAATCGTTCCTTCCTCATGCGAATATTGGAAAACACCAACACGCTCAAATCGCATCTCCTGTATAAAGTCACAAAGCTCCTCAAACTCTTGTTCCGTCTCTCCTGGATAACCAACAAGAATCGTTGTACGAATCGCGATACCAGGCACCTGTTCTCTAGCAGCTTCAATTAAGGCAGTCGTTTCCGCTCGTGTGATTTGGCGACGCATACGTTCCAATACGGTATCACTAGCATGTTGTAATGGAATATCTAAATAATTACAAACCTGAGGATGTTTGGCCATAGCCGTAAAAATCTCCATCGGAAATTTAGATGGGTAAGCATAATGTAAACGAATCCATTCGATCCCTTCTACTGCCGCTAGCGCATCCAACAATTCTGGTAAGGCTCGTTTTTTATAAATATCAAGACCATAGTAAGTAAGCTCTTGTGCAATCAACATGAGTTCCTTGGTTCCCATCTTTGCAAGATTAGTCGCTTGCTTGACTAGCGCTTCAATGGGTTGTGAAATATGTTTTCCACGCATCAGTGGGATGGCGCAAAAAGAGCAGGTTCGATTACAACCTTCACTGATTTTGAGATAGGCAAAATGCTGAGGCGTAGTGGTCACTCGTTCGCCAATTAACTCATGCTTGTAATCTGCATCAAGTTTTGCCAAAAGGCCCGGTAACTCCAAAGTACCAAAGTAATTGTCTACTTCTGGTATCTCCGTTTCCAAATCATCTTTATAACGTTGTGACAAACAACCTGTAACATATAGCTTGTCAATTCCACCTTTTTTCTTAATCTCAGCGTATTGCAATATGGTATTGACCGATTCTTCTTTAGCCAAATCAATAAAACCACAGGTATTCACGATGATGATATTGGCATCAGATGATTCCTTTTCGTGGGTCACTTCATAGTCGTTTCCCTTCAACTGAGTGATCAGATCCTCTGAATCCACTAGGTTTTTAGAACAACCCAGGGTTATTACGTTTACCTTATCCTTTCTTAATGTCTTTGTCTTCAAAGTATTCTGATTTAGATTAACTGCAAAAGTACACTTAGTTAATGAAAATGCCAAGGTTATGAGACCGCTTGGCCTGCCTTTGCCGGCTACTGCATATACATAAGTCTATTTTAAATGCTCATTCGGGTAAAAGAAGGATAATAATGAATCGTTGAATCGTTGAATTCGGAATTTTGATTTTCCCCTTAACACGGTAGAAGGCAAAAATCAACGATTCAAAATTCAGAATTCAACGATTCAAAATTGCTCAAATTTAATAATATACACCTGTGTTACAAGTTATGTATATACGGTCGGCCAGATAGACCAGACAGGTTCTAATTCTAATTCTAACTCCAATTCCAATCGAACTATCGCACAAAAAAACCAACTCGAAAACTAAGCAACCGATCCTCACCATCCGCTTTAGCAAAGGTCAAAGTCAAATTAAAATTCTCAGCATAAGGAACCACATAAATCCCACCACCATATGCATAATGCCAAATCTCTGAATCCTCCCCATCTGCCCAGACCCGACCTATATCATACAGTCCAAAAAAACCATATTTGATCGGAACCAAAGGTGTCGCTAACTTCCCCAAATGAAAACGCAAATCCGTATTTAAATATCCCACGGCATCACCGCCAAATCGATTTTTGAGAAAACCACGATGATTCCCTTGTTGCCCCAAAAAGCTTTGATAATAAAATGGAACCTCGCCATACGAATATTCAAAACCACCTTTCAGCGCTAGTGTCACCGGAATCTTAATTCCCTTTGTCAGAAAAGCAGAAAGATCCGTTTTGGAATGCCCACCCAGTTCTTTCAAATCACTATTGTAAAAAGAATAATTGTTAAACGTGAACTGCATGCCCTTTGTTGGAAAAGCTATGTTGTCTCGAAAATCTAGATTGAAATCGAATTCAGGACCGAAGGTAGTCGCTTCGCCCAAACCATTATTAGGAGGCAGCAAATCGTAAATCGCTGGCGCCGATTCTTCATCAGGATTGGAGTCAACATCTCTGTAGTCAAATTTCAACCTTGCGGTAAATGAAGATTTTTTCCAAAAGGTATTGGTCAATCCAAGATAGGCTTGTCGAGAATCGGTAAAGTTGGTGTAATAACCTTCCGCGTTTAAACTATCATTGAGTTCAACTTCATTGCCATAGCCATAGAAACGAACCATCGATTTGTCACGACTCGCTATGCTAATACCAGCTACCATGTCCCACTTTTTTACGACATGTCGAAAGCGTGTATCAATATTGAAATTGTAATTCTTTCTAGTTGTGAACGAACCACGTAAAAGGATGGTCCGAGCAAAATCTGGTTTGTTAAATGCATGTTGTTTGATGTTGCCAGAAATACCAAAAGCAAAACCATCATCTCTGTTGTAAGAAAAGAAAGGAAGGAAAATGGCGTCACCATAATTGTACATAGATCCCGACTCAAATTTCAAAACTTCATTGGTCTTCATCTTCTTTGTTTCGCCACTCATCGTGATCTGATCTTTGTTGCGCTTGTCGTAAACTTTAGTGTGTTTTTTAAGGCCACTTACTTTCGAGCTATCTTCGATTTGGTCAGCTCCATCGCCACCGATGATTCGAACCAAAATACTTTTTTTGCTTTCGCCAGAAATCTTAAAAACATCTTTCTTACCCAAACCATAAATTCTGATTTCTTTGGTCTCACTTTTTTTGAACGTACGGTCCAAAATTAATCGACCCAATTTACCATTCTTTTTTAGGTTGTGAATTTTGGTGCGCACATCTCCATTCTCCAAACGTATAATTTCAAAGTGTTCTCGCGAATTGGTCCCAACCAAATCAACTTCACGAACCAACATTCGATAATAATCGTCAATCATGTCCGTCAGTTTATCTCGCCGCTGTTGCAAAACTTTACGTATACGTGGAGCTGACAATGGTTGTACTTCAGGTGGTAAAGTAGCAAGCGCCGCATCAATCACTTCATCACTCATTACCTCCTGAATGTTTTTGGCTTCAGCCATCCAATCCTCATAGGTAAACGTATTGGTGAGCCAGCGATCCATGTTCCTACTTTTAAAGTTTAGGTATTTTAAATTGCCATAATTTTTTGAAAAATCTTCTTTGTTGACATACAAAGGTTTTAGCATTCGGATACCGTAAATCCCGTTCAAAACAGAAAATGATTTGTCTCGATCCTTTGGGAAAGGGCGATAGGTGTATCCATCTTTTCCTTTGTAAGCCAACCATTTCCAGTTACCTTCGTGGCGATCCCAGTCACCAATCCACATGTCAAAAATTCGTGCTTTTACATAGTTAGGAATGTCGAGTTGGTTGTCATTATCATCCAAAAGTTTGCGGTACATTTGAAAAGAGCTAACCACTTTGGTGGCACCTCTGAATGCATTATCCGTTTTCTTAGAACCTTTTGGCTTAAGTTCAAAAAGGCCAAAGGTATTCGCAAATTCTTCTTGGAAAGGTCCGAGTTTGGGATGATCTGGAAGCAAATATAGTTGAGGGCCAGAGCTGGGTAAACCGAGTTGGTCAATCAATGCTGCCACTGCAATGGAGCCATATGGATGCTGATGAGAAGTTCGATCTTTTGATAGCTTACCATATATACTAATGGCCAAATCTTCTTCCATCCGTTTGGTTGGATTTTTGTCGACAGACCGAAAAGCAAATCGCTGACCATCAGCAGATTTAAACTTTAGAGACGTTGTTTGTGCTGCACCGCCTTTGGCATAAGGAGTGAGTCCACCGTACATGGTGTCGAGGTCTACATATGGAATGTTGTACAAAGGGGTCGTCCAAGTGCTGCGATAATTCTCACCTAATACCCAACGTTGCAAAGCCCATACGTCATAGTGTTTGCCAGCGATGGCACTTCCTGTTTTAGGTAGGTCTGGAATGTCGGATTGCTTGTAAGCCTGTTGCTCTTTGCAGGGATTGTATAAGGTGTTTTTTGGTGTGTGGCTTGGTGTTCTTTCGCAGGGAGTTGCATACAATGTTTTCTCGTAGGTTTCGCTGATTGTTTTGCGATCACTGATGTTGTAAGCTTTGAAATCTACTTGCCCATTTTCTTGAAAGATGAGTTTTGCAAAACCAGTTTTGCCAGATCGAAAAATAGTCTCTTTTCCTCTGGCAACCTTTTCTGCTGTTGCCAGCGCACCGCTGTTGACGTAATAGTTGCCTTCTTTTTGCAAAAGCTGCAAGTCGTATTCATGTGCCGAGGTGATGATGAGTCCAGGGTGCTGTTTAGTTTTACTAAAAAGTTGCTTCGAGAAATGGCTTAAATGTTCGTTGCTCAAATCATCTGGGCCACCAATGTTTTGATGAAAGGAAGCAATCATAGATCCGAAGATAGGAGGTATGAAGTGTTGTTTTAATAATTTGTAACCAGCATACTTTCCGTAAGAGAGTGGGGGGTGATGAACGGCGACTATAATGTTTCGGTTGTCAGAATCGGCT
>CALGLS010000510.1 GCA_937959375.1 uncultured Saprospiraceae bacterium | reverse complement strand
GCAGGAAAGGAAATAGGTGTCATGGTAAATGGAACGCCATACGTTGGTTTTCCAACTCCATCCAGAAAAAATGAATTTTATTCACAAACAATGGTTGATTGGAAATGGCCAGAGTATGCAATACCAACCTACATTAAAAGTCATATTCACGAAGAGAAACTTGACAGAGAAAAAGGGGAGTATGTACTGGTGCCAACTTTCCGCTTGCCGGTACTCATTCACTCCAGATCTGGCAACGCTAAATGGTTAACAGAAATAGCCAATCGGAATCCAATTTGGATGCATCCAGAAGAAGCCAATCGTTTTGGTTTTAAAACGGGTGACCTAGTTCGACTAAATACGGATATCGGATATTTCATAGATAAAGTTTGGGTCACTCAAGGAATGAAACCAGGTGTAATTGCCTGCTCTCATCACTTAGGTAGATGGCGACGAAAACAAGATAAAGGAAACCGTTGGGCGACCAATACCGTGAATATCCAACACGATGGAAACGGTGGTTGGAAGATGCAAACCACTTCAGGTATTCAGCCTTTTGATAGTGATGATAAGGATAGTAAACGCATCTTTTGGGCAGACGGAGGTGTTCACCAAAATATTACCCATGCGGTACATCCTGACCCTATTTCAGGCATGCATTGTTGGCACCAACGCGTCATGATTGAACCGCCTCGTGAAGGAGATAAATATGGTGACCTTTTCGTTGACACGAATAAATCGCATGAGAACTATAAAGAATGGATGAAGTTGACAAGACCAGCACCAGGACCCGATGGTTTGAGAAGACCGATTTGGTTCAAACGACCATTAAAGCCAGATACGAAAGCCTACTATCTTCAAAACATGGATGAGAATGGTCGAGTGAAAAAAGAATTAGAATAAAGTCTATTAGTTTAAAATAATATTAAAATCGTTCATCAAAAAGTAGTTGCGTTTGTAGCTGCTTTTTTTTGTGTGAACAGAAATTGAAATTACAAGACAACTTCTCAGTGGGTGCTAGATGATTTATTTTGGTAAGAATATGGTATGTACAACGTTTACTAAACTTCAAAATTTTAGTAAACGTCCATTCATCTCAAACATTTACCAAATGAAACCACTTAGTACTTCTAAGTAAAAATCTCAAAGCAAATCTATGTAAAGTAAGCAACTGGTTTTCTATTGAGAATTGACAATTTTTGTCAAAACAGCAACTAAAGAAGAATACAAGAATAATTTTCTATAAAAATTTTTTTTTAATAAACTTCTATATTAGAATCACTCTTTTAAAAAAATGTTATGACTACTAAACTAAAACAACTACTCTTTTTTCTCCTACTATCTACTTCCATTTGTGCACAAAACGAAGGAAACGTTTGGTGCTTTGGTAATCAAAAAGGTCTTAATTTTAACGCCGGATCTAACTTGATTGCCGACAACAATGCCATGCAAACTTTTGAAGGCTGCGCCTCAATTTGCGATGCGGAAGGCAACTTACTTTTTTACTCAAATGGGGGAGGACGAGCTCCAGGACAATTTGAACAAAACACGGGGATGATCTGGAATACGAATCATGGGGTGATGTATGATATGATGGGAATGGAAGGTGGAGGATTTAGCAGTCATCAATCTTCTGTCATTGTACCAAAGCCAAATACTCCCAACCATTACTATTTGTTTACGATGGATGAATCAGAAGGAAACACTGATGGAACACCAAAAAGAGGCTTTTCTTATTTCGAAATAGACATGGATGAAAATGGAGGACTAGGAGGTGTTGTTGATTACGTAGAATCTTTAGTGTTAAATACAGAGGAAGTTTTAGCAGCCTGTCGTCACGCTAATGGAGTTGATTATTGGGTGGTGATTTATAATCTGGGAACGGATATGTTAGATTTCTTTTCCGTTACAAGTGCTGGGGTTAACTTCTCTTCTTCTGCAGCAATGCCTTCAAACGTGGGTGCCCCTCAATATGTAATATTCTCACCAGATGGCCAAAAAATGTATGTCCGAAATTCCAATCTTCTTTTCGATTTTGATGATAACACAGGTCAGATCAGTAATCCAATTTCCATAGAACCAGTTGATCCAAGTCTTATTTTTGGATGTTCTTTTTCTCAGAATAGTAAATACTTGTACATGATTAATATCTCAGCGCTTATTCGTTTTGATATGACTGCTTCTGATGTGCCTGGGTCAATGGACATAGTAGAAGAATTGGATAATCCAACAGACGCTCTTGTCTTTTGGGAAATGCAGATGGCCCCAAATGGTAATATTTATATTTTAGAACCATTTATATTGAATCCTGATGTAGAACTATCAGTGCTAAACTGTGCAAATTCTGAGGGGGCATATTTAGAACGATCTATTCATTCGTATCCAGGAGAAGTTTTTATAGGACTCCCAAATTTTACCAACCATATTTTTGCAAATGAAAATGATCTGTCTGTAACGATTGATGCAGATGCTACAGAAATTGGTCCTGGCCAAACCCTCAATCTGAGTGTCAATACAAACCCTCAGTACACTATTGAATGGTCGACTGGAGAAACAGGACCTAGTATTGATATTACAACAGCAGGAACCTACTCGGTTACAATCACTGATGGTACCTGTGGAGAAGGAATGGCATCTATTGAAATCACTGATATTACCTCAGGGGTAGAGGAGGAGATGGCTGGTTTTTCCTTAGAGGTATTCCCAGTTCCTTTTCAAAATGAAATTAATATTGAATATGCTAATCAAGACGACCCGATTGAAGAAGTTCAGTTACATGCTTCTAATGGTCAACTTATTTTAGCAGTAAAAGAAAATAACATTCGAAAAATTGCTGTTCCGAATTTACCGACGGGATTGTATTTTATGGAAATAACAACAGGTAATGGAAATGTATTGTTGAAGAAAGTAGTAAGGGAGTAATTACTTCTGATGATTTAGTTTCTATTTGAGTTTTTCTAGGTTGTTTTTCTCTTTTACTTTTGGCTTCAGCCCAGAAATAAAATAAACGCAACATACTAATCTTTTTTCGAAAGTATTTTAAACCACAAAAGGCATAAACATGAGTCATACCAAAAGTGAGGTGCGTACATGGTCAAGGCTTGTCATCCCGAGCGAACCTGTCTACTCGGCGCAACCAGGTAGAGTCGAGGGATAAAAGCTTATGAGACAGAGATATTTCGAGCATAGCCGAGGTTTGTCATTCTGAGCGTAGTCAAAGAATACCTCTGCTCGAAGATGGATTTCTCGGCTACGCTCGAAATTGAAAACACTCGGTTATTGTATCCCTCGACTCCTTCGTCGCTCGGGATGACAATTTAAGACATTCACTAAGGCCAGAACTCAGGCCTAACCAATGTAGCTCCTTTTAAAACCAGGCAACTGCAACAAGCAGCAGGTCTAGGATTAGGTCTGAAACCAGGTATGCCACAAACGGGTAATGCAATCGTTGGAAAATCTGCATTTGCAACCAGTTTGATAAAACCTGTTTTACCAACCACCGCAAATTGTCCTTGTATTTCTGAACCATCACTGGCACGCACATTTCCTTCTATTCGGGCAGGAATGTTATCTGTTATATTTCCATTTTGATCAAAAACAAGTTTTAAATTTTCCCAGTAGTCAAACTCTTTTTTGTTGTAAGAATAAAGACGGAGGTCTAAGCCAAAGAGTTCACCCATTGTTCTATCTATTCGTCTTCTGTGAACCAGTTTGTTGTAGCCAACCGGAGCATTCGACGGCTCAATCCGTACTAAATTAATATCCTCAGCCAAAACATCATTGTATACATAACAAGTCTTTGCCGCAACGAATGGACTGCAAAAATCTTCTCGGATTTGATAGACCGTTTCATGGCTAAACCGCAAATACTTATCGATTTCCAAACTGTTGACCGCTCCACTAGCATAAAAATCAATGGCATGTATTCTTCTGCTATCCCCACTTTCATCTGTGATCGTAACCAAGGTATCTACGATGCGAACATCCTTTAAAGGAAAGGATTCGGGCGTTTCCTGCAATTCAGTTGTTATTTCTCTTCCGTCGGGAAGTGTGCCAACGAGTCGGTATTGATTGCCTGCTTCTGCTCTTGCTTCAGCGGTATAGTTGCCTTCCTCTTGTTCCGTAAATGAAATGCGGTTGCCATCCTGATCTTCTACATAAATCAGTGCACCTGAAACAGGGATTGGAACCTGACTTTCTAAGGCGATTGATTCTGAGATTTTAATCAGTTGGGTTTCTTCTAAATTTGTAAAAATACCATCAACAACAATGACAGGATCCTCGGGGTTAATAGGGATTTCAATTTGATCTACGCAAGCAATGCATAGCAAAGGAAGTAGTAAGAGATATTGTATTTTATTTTTCATTTGTTTTAGTTTTTAGAAAACAAAGTTCCAACTTAAATTAGGGATAACCGAGCCCACGACTGCAAACTGAAAAGGAACAATATTTCCTTTTGCCGACCTTCTGAAAAAGACGTTGTTCGCATTGTTTCTGCCAGTTAGATTGTAAAAGCCTAGGGTAAATGAATTTCGTAATCCGGTTTGTTTTACTTTTCGTAAATCTAAGGTAATCGAAAAGTCTAAACGAGAATAGTAAGGGATGCGTTCTTGGTTTCTAAAAGAGTATAGAGGAACGACAAAGCCATCTTGAATGATCGTTGAAGAAGGTACTGTAGTTGGTCTTCCTGATTTGAATATATAAGCAAAGTTAAAACTAATCACCGGCAAGGCTTGATAGCTCGCCAGTATATTTAACTGATGTGGGATGTCAAAATCGGAAGGGAATTCGGTTCCTTGATTTAGTGATTTGTTAGCGTCAATTGTTTTACGGAGGGAGCGACTAAAAGTATAGGCAATGTTTCCTTTCCATTTTCCTGTTTCTTTTTTTAATAGCACTTCAAGTCCATAGCTTCTGCCTTCTGCTTCAATAAGCTCTGTTTCTAAATGTTCATTCAATACGACTTCAGAAAAGCCCTGAAGCTCATATAATTGTCTAGAGTTTTTAGAAAATAAATCCACTCCTAAACTATACTTTTTATACTTAGTGAAAAGACCGAGCGCAAATTGATTCACAATTAGAGGCTTGATATGCCTATCGGTGAAAATCCAAATGTCAGAAGGAAGGGTCGTATTGGTGGTCCCCAATTGGAACATGTTTTGGCTCATCTTGGTGTAGGATCCTTTTAGTGACCAATTATCCATAAAATTATAATTGACAGATACTCTAGGTTCCAAAATATGGTAGTTGCCTGATCCGTCTTGTCCATTCAATTCTTCTTCCGCAATAATGCTGTCTTCCGTTTTGGGTCCTTCGGAATAGCTAAATATTTTTCCCGGTCCATTCGAAAAGTAATTAGAAAAACGGAGACCGGTTTCAAAAGAAATTCGGCGACTTATTTTTTGTTGAAAAGTCAAGAAAGGAGAGACGTTGAGTCCTGCTTTTCGTTGTATGCTATTTTCAGTAATGGTGCTGGTAGGACTTGGTTCTAATCTATCAGATCGATTATTAAAGTCGATAACTTCTACGCCAGTTTTTATAAAGCCATCTGCACCAATTTTTCGGTTGACACTTCCTATAATTTTATAATAAAACAAACCGGTTTTAAAACTAGCTGCTTCCGGAATTCCTTTGGTGAAGTTGTCGGTATCGTAAGCACCATAGTTGAGCGAAAGCGAAGAAAATAATTTTTCACTCCAACTGCTTTTCCACTGCAAACCAAGATGCTGATTGCTCCATTTGAATCCAAATTCATCATTGAATTCAAAAAGATCGTTGCTGTAATAAGTGTTTAATACGAGTTTGTGTTGGTCATTTATTTGAAAAGCAAAACCACTATTGAAATCGTAAAAATTGGCATTACTTCTTCGTAGTTCTGGATTGGCGACAAGTTTCAACAAGTAGTCATTGAAAGAACCTCTTCCTGAAGCATGGAAGTCTAATTTTTTCGAAATAGGACCTTCTACATAAATCTTCATCATAGATGTACCTAGGCCACCTTTTCCTTTCCAACTTTTGACGTCTGTTGCATCAGATTTTAAATCTAAAACGGCAGAGCCTCGTCCACCAAATTCTGGATCCATATAAGCCTTGTACAAGGTGGCATTGTCTAAAGCATCCGCATTAAAAGCAGAAATAAAACCAACGATGTGCGTAGGATTGAAAATGATTCCGTCATTGAATAGCACCAAACTTTCATCTATTTTTCCGCCACGTACGTTGAAGCCAATAGAGAGTTCGCCCGCAGAGGTGACGCCCGGTAGAGTTTCTAACGATTTTATAATATCGATTTCTCCCAGTATTTGCGGAATCGCTTCCATGCTTTTAAGATTGATTATTTCTCTTCCTACACTCGCTTCACTTAACTGTTGTTCTGAACTGTTGGCAAGCACTTCAATTTCTTGAAATAAAAAACTTTGAAAATTCATTGGGAGTTTAATCCTGCCGTCATCGTACAAGTCGATATGAAGTAAGGTGCTTTGGTAACCAATATAACTGACCGTTAAATCATATTGGCCAACAGGCAATTCTAAATTTATATTTCCAGAAGGACCCGACAAACCATTAATACTTAAATCAGTATTGCTGATAACGGCACCGATGATGGCTTCATTAGTATTTTGATCGAAAAGTTTGAGTCTGAGTTTTGCTTGTTTTTTTGTGGTGGAGGTTTTTCCAAAAGTGTAGGATAGTTCTTTCGCATTTTTATCAAAAGGATAATCGTAAGTCCCATCCTCCCATTTTGTAATCAAGTTGTCGAGATAAGCCGCATTTGCTTTTGGTCGATTGAGTACAAATAAACCTTCTTTTTTGTCATAAGGAATGACGATCAGGCTAGTCCCTTCCGTTAGATCTTTAATGATATCATAAATGGGCTTTTTATCGAAAGAGCCAGTGAGCGGATAATAGGGGAGATCATCGGGTTCGAAAAAGAACTGAATTTCATGTTCTACCGATAGGTCATAAAGCACCTGGATGAGTCGTTTGTTTTCAAAGGAAATACTAACGCGTTTTCCTACATCAGTTTGTCCAAATGACTGGCCTGTAGCCATTACAAATAGGAGCAGAAAAAGTATCAGCTTTGAGTTAATCGAACTAATTTGGGGTAATAGTTTGTACATAAATCTATTGTTTTTTATAAATTCTTCCTTCCCATGCTAAAAGTTTTTTATCAGAAGTATTGGCTACATTTTGAAATTCCAATCGGTGTTTTTTAAGATCCAAATTAAACTCCTCAGTGTGATCACTGTGATTGAGTACAACATAAAAATGGCCATCTTCATTTACTCTTTCATAAGTGAAAATATTCTTGGACGATTGTTGAATTACATTAAACTGACCATAAGTCAAGGTCTTGTTTTCTTTTCGGTAAGCCAATAGTTTTTTGTACCAATGAAAAATAGAGTCATCATCAAGGAGGGCCAAGCTTGCATTAATCGTTTTGTGATTTGGGTTTACATCGATCCAGGGTGTACCCATTGTAAAACCTGCGTGTTGGTTTGCATCCCATTGGAATGGCGTGCGCGCATTATCCCGTCCGTGTTCATGAATTAATTTAAGAAACTCCTCGGTAGTGGTTGTACCATTTTTCATAAATTCTTTATAAAAATTCAAGGTTTCAATATCCTTATAACTACCAATGTCATCAAAGTGAACGTTAGACATTCCTAACTCTGTTCCTTGATAAATACATGGGGTGCCGCGTAAGGTCAAAACCAGAATAGCTAGGAGTTTGGCACTTTCTTTCCAATACGCTCCATCATTGCCAAAGCGAGAAACCAAACGAGGGAAATCGTGATTGTCCAAAAAGATACTGATCCAACCAGAGTCACCTATGGCTTCATCCCACTCGATAAATATATTTTTAATGTCTTCCCAAGTGTAGTCTACCGGATCGAATTTACCAAGCGGACCATGGCCCAAATACATGTGGTCCAAATGAAAAATCATGTTCAACTCATTGCGATCATCACCAACATAATTTAAAGCCACATCTTTCGAAATCCCGGGACCTTCACCTACTGTCATGATGTCATAATTTTTGAAAACATCTGCACAGATCCCTCTGATGTATTGGTGTACCTTTGGACCGTTGGAATATACTTGAGCAATGACATCATTTAATGCATCTAATTCCGTATTCGCAAAATCCAATCGTTTGGAAAGTAGCGGGACCACATCCATGCGGAAACCATCAATACCTTTGTCTAACCAAAATGTAAGTATTTTGTTGATGTCTTCTCGAACTTTAGGGTTTTCCCAATTCAAATCAGGTTGCTTGCGAGTGAAAAGGTGGAGATAGTATTCATCAGTGGTAGGATCGTACTCCCATGCTGATCCACCGAAAAAGGATTGCCAGTTATTCGGAGGGCCTCCATTTACACCTGGTCTCCAAAAGTAGTAATCTCGATATGGATTATCTTTTGATGCTCTAGATGCTTCAAACCAGGCATGCTCATCAGAACTGTGATTCACGACTACATCCATAATCAACTTCATACCACGGGCATGAATCTCTTTCAGTAATTCGTCAAAGTCGGAGAGGGTTCCGTACTCCGGATGAATGGAATAGTAGTCTGAAATATCGTAACCATTATCATCATTTGGTGATTGATAAATAGGACAAACCCAAATGATATCAATACCCAATTCTTTTAAATAGTCTAGTTTGGATATGATGCCTTGTAGGTCACCAATTCCATCTCCATTACTATCCTTAAAACTTCTTGGATATATTTGGTAAATGACCTGTTCTTTCCACCAAATTTTTTTTCCTTGATTAAACATAGAATTTGTCTCTTTTGTTAGTATTCTGTAAAGTCTATCACTTGTAGTTCCTCATTGTTGATCGCAATGTATAGCTTTTCGTTTTTGAATAATAAATCTCGAATGGCACCTTTTATGATAGGTAAAGCGGCTACTTTAGAAATATCAATCCATTCTGAATTACGGTATTCTAATAAAGATAATTGTCCTGCATCTTGTCTGCCCCAGTTCGGATCAACTTCAAAAAAGTTACCTCCAAAAAAGAACCTGTTGTCCTTTCCTTTCTCTATGCTAAAGATTGGTGACTGTTGAAGCGTAGCTGGTAGTATTTCCTTTTTCCATCTGTTGTTTTTTTGTTGAAAAAAGCAGACAGAATTTAACTCTACCACTTCACCTCTTATTGATTGCTTGATCGAGTTTGTTTTTATTAAGTCCGTTATTTTCGCCGCAGCGTAATCTTCACTCTTTAAGTATCTTTTTTTGATCGCTGGTATTTGCGCAGCGAATAAGGGTTGATTGGGGTAGGGAACCTCTTTCCCGTTTTTGTAGTAAGTTACCAATGTTTCAATATAACCATTTTTGTCAAAATCATTTTGATAAAATTGAATTGGTTCTTTGATGCTGGCTTTTAAAGAATGATTGGTCCCAAAGTTACCTGCGATGAGGTCTGGAGAGCCATCCTCATTGATATCAGCTACATAAAGACTGAACCATAAACCGCTACTTTCTGGAAGTTCTTTTTTGCTGAATTTTTCACCATCGTTGTATAAAACGGTAATAGGCATCCAATGACCAACTATGATAAGATCCTCATGTCCATTTCCATCTAGGTCAAACCACTTAGCATCATAGACCATTCCGTCAATAGGAAGACTCTTTTTTGAAAATGAGTTATTGTTGTTTATCAATAAGTAGGAGCTATCTGCTTTCCCATATTGCCCCGGAGTAGAGTTTACCCCAACGAAAATATCCATATCTCCATCATGGTCGTAATCACTTGCTTGACAAACGGCGTTGTTGTATGCGGAAATTGGGAATTGATTTTTTACTGGAGTAAATGAAAGATCGTTTTCTATTTTAAATAATAAATCGGCGTTTGATTTGTCTGATGACTTTGTTTCATTTCCACCTTTGGCAATATAGAGGTGTGGATTTTTTTGTTTTCGATCAGTAACTAAGCAGGCACTGTTTTCATCTTTATTTATTGGTCCATTATTGAGTGGAGTGAACTGATTGTTTCTTGTGTTGATTAGTCCGGCATCGGTGTTTTTATTTCCGGTAACATAAATGGTATGTTCGTTCAATTCCGTTAGTCGAGGCCCAAAGCTAGATTGGTTGTAGAGCAACCATTTATTCGATTGTTGATCGTTGAAGTCGTTTTCTTGATGCTTGTAATTGGCAATGCTTTTTGTATTACGTGGGGTAGTGGTGATTGGGGAAATTTGCTTGCGTGTTTTTTTCTTTTTGAAAGAATATCTTTTGTCAAGTTGAGAAATGGTTTCCACTTGTATGGAACCATCTGGCCAGATGATTTTGATGGAATCTACCCGAACTTCTGATAAACCAAAATGTGCTATCGGTTCGTTGAAGGATTGAAAACCAGAAGAAGATTTCACCTGACTTAATTGTGTTTTATTACCAGCATAAAGAATAAGGGATGCACCTAAGCCAAAGGAATTAGCCGCGTCTCCTTCCAACTTTACTTGTATGAAATGCGTCTCGGGTCGCTTACTGTTATTTTTTAAAATGGTGGCAGGTTCGTTAATGTTGTTGACAATGATATCAAGTCGTCCGTCCTGATCCAAGTCAGCTACTGCAGCTCCAGTGGATATACTTTTGTTGAAGTAGGCTTTTTTAGAAAAAGAATTGGTTTCTAGCTCATTTTCAAAATAGCAATTGGGAACATTTCCCTTTGGCATCTTTTGAATTTGATTAAGTTTGTCCGGATCGTTTGCATCAAAATGGAAGTTAATAAAATCCATGTCATTTGGTCGTCTGACAATTCCGTTGCTAATGAAAATATCCTTGTCTCCATCATTATCAAAATCAAAAATCAATGGAGACCAACTCCAGTCGGTAGCTTCTATGCCATAGTAAGCGGCTTGTTCTGAAAAGATTGGAATGCCTGCGTTTTGTCCAACATTTATCTGCAAAGCATTTCGTGCGCTCTGATGGTGATACTTAAAGCTTCGTTTGAAATTGTAAATTTCTAAATCTTCCCAACCACCACTTTTTTTGTAAACCGTTTCATCGAAGGGTTTCATGTCTAAAGACAAAAGGTCAACTCGCAGGTCATTGTTGATATCAGCGCTGGTGCAACCCATCGAGAAGTTACTGGTATGCCCTGTGCTTGTACTGATGACTTCTTTGAATGTTTTATCTTGTTGGTTGAGGTATAAATAGTCATTTTCATGAAAGTCATTACCCACATA
>CALGLS010000509.1 GCA_937959375.1 uncultured Saprospiraceae bacterium | reverse complement strand
GTAGCATAACCTGCTTTTTTTAAGCCATGAGCCCAACCTTTGTAATCTTTTACATCCAGTTTCTGTAAACCTTTATATCGTTCACGCTGAAGAAACAAGGAATGCGCGCGATAACTTTCCCAATTGTTTGGATAGTTGCGGAAAAAATCTTTGTGGCTGTCATCTGTAAAATTTCGGCAATGGCCTTCTGCGCAGTTTTTCTTAAAACACTTAATGCCAAAGTGATTGTTATTTTGTTGTGCCAAACGACTAGCACCAGAATTACTTTCTAACAATGCTTGCGCTAATTTAATACTTGCTGGAATGCCATACTTCTTACGTTCAGAAATTGCAACTGGAGCAAATCGCTTGATATAATCATGGCATGCTCCCAACTTTTCATCAACCACACTTTGAGGAATTCCTTTTCGCTTAGCATACGTTGGACTGAGTACAAAAGTTAAGTAAGAATAATTATTTCCAACGGGAGCAACTCCAGATTTCTTAATCTTTTTAACAGGCATTTTTTTGTCATCATGA
Source organism: uncultured Saprospiraceae bacterium (assembly GCA_937959375.1). GTDB lineage: Bacteria > Bacteroidota > Bacteroidia > Chitinophagales > Saprospiraceae > CALGLS01. Next base: position 2,516 of record CALGLS010000509.1, on the reverse strand, counting down.
GTGTCTACTACTGAAGGTGCTGACGCAATTTCAGGTTTCGACTCCTGATCAGGAATTGAGGCCAACTCATTCTGCTCTGATATACTTTCCTTGAACATTGACCACAACTGTCGAGGATCTACAATTGCTAACTGATTCACCTTTTCGGAATCCGACGAAGTCTGTACTACTCCGATTTTTTTGGAGGAGAGTTCTTTCGGTTTTGTCTTTGGTTGCTTTACTGGACTAAGGTGAGCACTACTTTCATTTTGAGTAAGGTTATCCTTGTCAAGTACATTAGGAGCACTACTCGCACTTGAAAGATTTAATTGGATTTGAATATCCTTTTTTAACACAACAAAACATAAGCCCACTACTATAAGGCCTTGTATCCAATGTTGTTTTACGGTTTTGTAAACTTCAGTTTTGCGAACTTGCTGTAGCGCCAACTGACTTCGCATTTTTGTATTAAACATGATCCACTAGTTATTTGTGATTTGAACATAATTTCAATGGAATTAAATCAAATCTGTTACACGATTGAGATCAAATATAAAACTATTTGTTTTAAATAATAGCATTTTTTAAAACATTTTGTATTTTATTTTAAACTTTTTGTTGCTTTTTTCAATGTGACTCTTAAATTTAGCTGTTTCTCGCTACACTTAGTGTTCAAAATACACTACCTTTACATTGAAACGAAAATTTAAAACATGATAGCGATAATTGACAGCGGCTCTACCAAGGCAGACTGGAGAGTCATAAAAGAAAATGGAGAACAATTCAACTTAGGCACAGTCGGCTACAATCCATTCATCGTAGACAGCGATCAAATTCAAAAAGGCTTACTAGAAGAGCTTGATGACGATTTGAATCGAGATGCCTTCAAAGAAATTTATTTTTATGGAGCAGGCTGCTCAGATGATTATAGATGTGAGATTGTTGCGAAAGCACTTCGAGCTATTTTCAAAAATGCCAAAGTAGTCGTTGATCACGATACCATTGCATGTGCAAAAGCTTGTTGCGGACATCAAGCTGGCATCGCCTGCATCATAGGCACAGGTTCAAACACCTGCTTATACGATGGTGAGAAAATCACTGATCACGTGACCAATCTTGGTTATTTAGTTGGTGATGAAGGATCTGGTGGTCATTTAGGCAAACAGCTTTTGCGTGCTTACTTTTATCGCGAATTGCCGGAGGATATTAAAGTTGCATTTGAGAAAGTTTATCCAATGGGAGAACGAGCAATTTTAAATCAACTCTACAATAAAGACAAACCAAATGTCTATCTCGCTTCCTTCGCAAAATTCCTTTCAGATCACAAAGATCATTTCTATATTCAAACCATGGTAAGTCAATGTTTTGATGAGTTTATCAAGCGTCATATTCGAAAATACAAAGGGCATGACAACTTACCGATCAACTTTGTTGGTTCAGTTGCCTATCATTTCAAAAATATTCTGCAAATTTGTCTCGAAGAGAGAGGAATGAATATGGGAATTGTGTTAAAAAAGCCAATAGACAACCTAGTTAATTATCACATTGAAGGTGCATCTTTTGTTCCTGTAGAAGCGTAAGACGATAAACTAGTGGGTCTTTTGGACAAAAATCGAGATAAAATAAATGAGTACCAATATCAAAAGAATTGCAGTGTTCACCTCAGGTGGTGATGCTCCTGGAATGAATGCAGCAGTAAGAGCTGTAGTTAGAAATGCAACCCACAAAGATCTCCATGTCTATGGTATTTACCGAGGCTACGAAGGAATGATCGACGGTGAAATTAAACGATTAGAGACACGTGATGTAGGTAACATCATTCATCGTGGAGGTACCATTCTAAAAACGGCACGTAGCAAACGCTTCATGACCAAAGAAGGTCGCCAGCAGGCCTATGAATCTCTAATGGCAAACGACATTGATGCCTGTATTGCTATTGGTGGAAACGGAACCTTCACCGGTGCTTCAGTTTTCAATAAAGAGTTTGATATTCCATTTATCGGTATTCCGGGTACGATCGACAATGATTTATTTGGGACTGACCGAACGATTGGATTTGATACTGCGATAAACACTGCCGTTGAAGCAGTTGATAAAATTAGAGATACTGCAGATAGTCACAATCGATTATTTTTCATAGAAGTGATGGGCCGAAATGCTGGATTCATTGCACTAAATACTGGAATTGGATCTGGTGCCAGTAATATTATTATTCCTGAGCGCGCCTCTACCATTGACGGTTTAGTCAACCAACTAAAGAAAGGTGCCAAACGAAAAAAACTGTTTAGCTTAGCCATTGTTGCTGAAGGATCTAAACTAGGAAGTGCCATGGAAATCGCTGAATTAGTAAAAGAAAAATTAGATTTTTACGATATCAAAGTTGCTATCATTGGCCACTTACAACGTGGAGGCTCCCCTACTGCAGCCGACCGTGTATTGGCAAGTCGACTTGGTTTCTCAGCCGTAGAAGCTTTAATGAATAGCAAGACAAATGTGATGGCTGGTGTCGTAAATAATAAAGTCGTTTACACCCCATT
>CALGLS010000508.1 GCA_937959375.1 uncultured Saprospiraceae bacterium | reverse complement strand
TACAGGAGTAGAAACCTTAAAGATCGGAGAGAAGCACTCCGCCCGCAAGGCTAGTGATTACTGAGTTGAATTTACATTCACATAGGTTGTTTATTTTTTGCTTCGCAAGAAAATAAATGGTGTAGGGGATTAACGATCTTTAATAATACTATACTGAAAGTCTACTATTAGAAGATTTCCATTTCCACCTATCCTCTCGACTAGGCAAGTTCCTATCCTCACCTCTATTTTAACTCAAAAACCTGCACCTTCTCCGAATTATTGCCAACCAAAACTCTAGTCCCTTTTCCTTTTACCAAAGCTAAACTCCGAGCATCAAATGGCGCAAAGAAACCAGATTCTTGTGTACTCATTGGATTAAATCCACCTTTACCGTCTCCTTGTAAATAAACACCAACTCCAGCATCGTAACGAATTGTTTCTACCTCAGCTTGGTACATATTTCCAACAGCAAGCGCATCAAGGTGACCATCTTTATTAATGTCAGTAACAATAAAATCACGTAAGGGAGCAACTTGTGCCATTGCAGGTAATTGAATGGTTTCAAAACTGCCTCCATTGTTTTTTAATAGGATACTAGCAAAAGAGGTGATTTCGTATTTAATGGATTGTTCCATTGCTTCAGCGCTCAAAATGTTTTCAAGGCTTGCGTTGGCAAAACCCTCAAACGTTGGAAACTTGTCAGCAATAAAAGGCATCTGCTCAGAGGAGCATTGTCTTCCTCTGACTGGTACCACTTCGTCTCCTGCGTAATTTGCAAGTACTACATCGTTGGTCCCATTTTTATCAAAATCATTGCCGTAAATCATGAAAGGTTTTTCAGCGGAAGCTTTGAATTTTGTATTCTTTCCTAGGTTGCCAATTAGGTAATCCATATCACCATCTTTGTCAAAGTCTCCTTCTGCAATACTCCACCACCAAGCTCTGGAATTGTCAAGGCCGAGTGCGTCACTTTGGTTCGTAAAGGTGCTATTTGTATTTTGAAAAACATTGATTTTCATCCATTCGCCAACGATCATTAAATCTTGATCGCCATCACCATCATAATCAGTGAAAATTGCGTCTGTTACCATTCCCATATTTTGAAATTCAGGAGCGGATTCCTTCGTGATGTCTGTAAAAATCCCCTTGTCGTTTTGCAATAGGTAACTGCTTTCTGGTGCAGGGTATTTGCCTGGTACGATGCGGCCACCAACAAATAAATCAAGGTCGCCATCTCCATCAAAATCAGCGGCAGCAACCGTCTCACCACTACTGCGAATCAAAGGTAATGCTTTAGTGTTTTTAGTGAAAACTCCTTTTCCATCATTCAGGTACAAACGGTCTTGGTAACGAGCATCGCCTATAGGGAATTCAGACCCACCACTGACAATATACAAGTCCAAATCCTTGTCATTATCTGCATCGAAAAAGATAGAACCGAGGTCTTCTTGCGCTTTATCTTTTGCCCATGTTTGTGAACTTGCTTTCGCGAATGTTCCGTCTTGACTTTGCAAATAAAGTACACCTGAAAAATCGGCAGCACCTCCAATGAAAAAATCGTCTAAGCCATCTCCGTTAACATCGGCAGTGCTAATGTGTGGACCATGTTGTGATTGTTTGTGTGGCAACAAAATTTCTCTTTCAAAATCATCAAATTCGTTTTCCTGATGTTGATGTTGAATGCCGATGGAGCCCTCCGCTTCTTTCATGAGTGTAGCTATAGCTTGTTTAGCAGGTGGAGTAGGAGTAGCGCTAGAATAGTCAATCGTGTGTGTTTTGTTTATCTCAGGGTTGTTACGTATTGTCCACTTTCCATCTGGCCAATGAATCGTTACTTTGTCAATCTTTTTTGCTCTACCTAACCCAAAATGGGCGATAGGTTCTGAGGCAGACATAAAGCCTCTGGTAGATGTAATTTCGAAAGTTTGAATTTCATCAGCATAGTGGATCGTAACTTTCGCATTTAGGCCAGTATTCCTTATAGCTCCTTTTGTTAGTTTGAAGCGAATGTAATTATTCGCCTTACCTGAAGTGTTTTTGTAGAGAGAAGCTGGAGCGCTACAATTGTTAATGACTATATCCATATCACCATCGTTATCAAAATCAGCTAGCGCCATTCCTGTAGAAAAGCCCGGTTTTTCAAAACCCCATTCTTTAGTTTTATCTGAAAAGCTTAATGAATGGCCAGCAGATTTTTTATGACCATCGTTTTTAAAAACGTAATTAGGAATAGGGTTGGAAGGAATTAGTTTAAGAACATCCATAATCATAAATTGATTTTGTCCTTGTTCATTTAGTCGCTTGATATTGTATTGAAAATCATTGTTTCGAATATCTCTTTGAATGCCATTTGTAATGGAAATGTCTTTATAACCATCGTTATCAAAATCACACATTAGTAAACTCCAGCTCCAATCTGTTTTACTAATACCAGCCATGAGGCCAATTTCACTAAAGGAACCATTCCCATTATTCATTTGGAGTGTGTTAAACATGTACTGAGGACTGTAACCTTTTTCGATAAGACTCCAAAAGAAGTTAGGTCGCATAGATCCCATGTTGGTCTTTGAACGAAAGTGATCAGCTGCAGCCATATCAACTACTCCAATATCAGCTAAACCATCATTGTTGAAATCTCCGATATCACTCCCCATTGCAAAGTTAGAAATGTGTCGAACGGATTCGTTAAGGGTATTTGTAAAAGTACTGTTGCCATTATTGATATACATGAAATCTGGTTCGAAATAATCATTGGTCACGTATAGATCCGTCAGATTGTCGCCATTGAGATCACTAGCTACTACGTTGAGTCCATAGCCAAATCCATCCACGCCAGCTAGCTGTGATATTTCTTCAAATTTTCCTTTTCCGGTATTGCGAAATAGGTGGTCAGACCATTGGGCTTTATTGGTTTCTATGTCTATCTTATGCCGACCGATTAGTCGAACGTCAGGAGGTTGATTAGCTACGAACAAATCAAGGTCGCCATCTTGATCCATGTCAAAGAAGGTGGCCTGAGTAGAAAAACCTTTATCGGCTAAACCATAAGCGCCAGAATTTTCTGTAAAGGTGAGATTTCGATTATTTACATAGAGTAAATTTCTTCTGTCTTTTGGATTCATGGTTGGGCCAGATCGACAAACGTAAATATCTTGAAAACCATCATTGTTGACATCAGCAAAGGTGACACCAGTTGACCAACCGCCATCGTTTTTAATTCCTGCGACTTGACTGATATCTGTGAACGTCATATTGCCTTTATTGAGGTAAAGCGCATCAGGAGCTCGCCCACCACAGAAATAGATATCCATTAAACCATCATTATTGATATCAACAGTAGCGACGCCACCTAAGATATAGATATTCGACCATCTAAGATGATTGAATTCCTCTGTTTCTACTATATTATTGGCAAATGAAATTCCGGATTGTTCTGGGGGGATATCTATGAATAGATGATCATTTACTGTGACACTATTTTTTTTAGCATCATCTTTTTTACAGGCGGAAAGAAGGCATAGGATGGTAAGGAGTAATATGAATTTATTTGGTTTCATCAGGCGTACTTTATGAATTACTTATGCATAAACTTACCTTTTTAAACGTAAGCTTATAAAAAAAACAAATCTGTCTTTGGGTGAGGTGCTTAGAAAGAGCATACAAGATAGTGAATTAGAATTAGAATCAAAATTAGAATTAGAGTGTGAATTAGAATGTGAATTTTCTACGTTAGCAGGCCATTCTAATTCTAACTCTAATTCACACTCTAATTCTCCTAATTCTTCTTCTTCTCATCATAAAGAATGTTCTCCTTTAGGTTGTAAAAAGTAAAACTCAAAATATCTGCTGCTTCTTCAATCTTCTTGCTAGTCGGTTTTCCAGCGCCATGACCGGCAGAAGTTTCAACTCGGATTAAAGTAGGATTGTCGCCTTGATGGTTGGCTTGTAACTCTGA